>NZ_BAAAZP010000238.1:0-208954 GCF_039536965.1 Nonomuraea antimicrobica
CCTTCAAGGTGCTCATCAAGGAGATGCAGTCGCTGTGCCTCAACGTCGAGGTGCTCTCCAGCGACGGCATGTCCATCGAGATGCGCGACACCGACGAGGACGTCTTCCGCGCCGCGGAAGAGCTCGGGATCGACCTGTCCCGGCGTGAGCCGAGCAGCGTGGAAGAAGTCTGAGGGGGAGATCGCACAAATGCTGGACGTCAACTTCTTCGACGAGCTTCGGATCGGGCTGGCGACGGCCGACGACATCCGTCAGTGGTCGCACGGCGAGGTCAAGAAGCCCGAGACCATCAACTACCGCACCCTCAAGCCGGAAAAGGACGGGCTCTTCTGCGAGAAGATCTTCGGCCCCACCCGCGACTGGGAGTGCTACTGCGGCAAGTACAAGCGGGTCCGCTTCAAGGGCATCATCTGTGAGCGCTGCGGCGTCGAGGTGACCCGGGCCAAGGTGCGTCGTGAGCGGATGGGCCACATCGAGCTGGCCGCGCCGGTCACGCACATCTGGTACTTCAAGGGCGTCCCGTCGCGTCTGGGCTACCTGCTCGACCTGGCCCCGAAGGACCTGGAGAAGGTCATCTACTTCGCGGCGTACATGATCACGCATGTCGACACCGAGATGCGTGAGCGTGACCTGCCCTCGCTGGAGGCGAAGATCTCCGTCGAGCGGCAGCACATCGAGCAGCGCCGCGACGCCGACGTCGAGTCCCGGCAGAAGAAGCTCGAGGCCGACCTGGCCGAGCTGGAGGCCGCCGGCGCCAAGGGCGACCAGCGCCGCAAGGTCCGCGAGGGCGCCGAGCGCGAGATGCGTCAGCTCCGCGACCGGGCCCAGCGCGAGCTCGACCGGCTCGACGAGGTCTGGAGCCGCTTCAAGAACCTCAAGGTCCAGGACCTCGAGGGCGACGAGCTGCTCTACCGCGAGATGCGCGACCGCTTCGGCCGCTACTTCAAGGGCGGCATGGGCGCGCAGGCGATCCAGGACCGGCTGATCAGCTTCGACCTCGACGCCGAGGCCGAAAACCTGCGCGAGACCATCCGCAGCGGCAAGGGCCAGAAGAAGGCCCGCGCGCTCAAGCGGCTCAAGGTCGTGTCGGCGTTCCTCAACACGACCAACTCGCCGCGCGGCATGGTGCTCGACTGCATCCCGGTCATCCCGCCGGACCTGCGCCCGATGGTGCAGCTCGACGGTGGCCGGTTCGCGACCTCCGACCTCAACGACCTGTACCGCCGGGTCATCAACCGGAACAACCGCCTCAAGCGTCTGCTCGACCTTGGCGCGCCCGAGATCATCGTGAACAACGAGAAGCGGATGCTCCAGGAGGCCGTCGACGCGCTGTTCGACAACGGCCGTCGCGGTCGCCCGGTCACCGGTCCCGGCAACCGGCCGCTGAAGTCCCTCAGCGACATGCTGAAGGGCAAGCAGGGCCGCTTCCGCCAGAACCTGCTGGGCAAGCGAGTCGACTACTCCGGCCGTTCGGTCATCGTCGTCGGCCCGCAGCTCAAGCTGCACCAGTGCGGTCTGCCCAAGCAGATGGCGCTGGAGCTGTTCAAGCCGTTCGTGATGAAGAGGCTGGTCGATCTCAACCACGCCCAGAACATCAAGTCGGCCAAGCGGATGGTCGAGCGCGCCCGCCCCGTGGTGTGGGACGTGCTCGAAGAGGTCATCACCGAGCACCCGGTGCTGCTCAACCGCGCTCCGACGCTCCACCGCCTGGGCATCCAGGCGTTCGAGCCGCAGCTCGTCGAGGGCAAGGCCATCCAGATCCACCCGCTCGTCTGCACCGCGTTCAACGCGGACTTCGACGGCGACCAGATGGCCGTGCACCTGCCGCTGTCGGCTGAGGCCCAGGCCGAGGCACGCATCCTGATGCTCTCGACCAACAACATCCTCAAGCCGGCCGACGGCAAGCCCGTCACCATGCCCACCCAGGACATGGTCATCGGCCTCTACTGGCTGACGACCATGAAGGAGGGCGCGCTGGGCGAGGGCCGCGTGTTCGGCTCGATCGCCGAGGCGCAGATGGCCTTCGACCGCCGCGAGCTGGAGATCCAGGCGAAGATCCAGCTCCGGATGAAGGACGTCCTGCCGCCGCGCGAGTGGGTGGCCCCCGAGGGCTGGGAGCAGGGCGACTCGATCCGGCTGGAGACCACGTTCGGGCGGTGCCTGTTCAACCAGACGCTGCCGGACAGCTACCCCTTCGTCGACTTCCAGGTCGGCAAGAAGCAGCTGTCCACGATCGTGAACGAGCTGGCGGAGACCTACCCCAAGATCGAGGTGGCCGCCTCGCTCGACGCGCTCAAGGACGCCGGCTTCCGCTGGGCGACCCGCTCCGGTGTCACCATCTCGATCGAGGACGTCGTCGCGCCCCCGAACAAGACCGACATCATGGAAAACTACGAGCGCCGGGCCGACAAGGTCCAGCGCGAGTACGAGCGCGGTCTGATCACCGACGAGGAGCGCCGCCAGGAGCTCATCGAGATCTGGACGCACGCCACGGCCGACGTCGAGACCGACATGGTCAACGCCTTCCCGGCGACCAACCCGGTCTGGATGATGGTCAACTCCGGCGCCCGTGGTAACAAGATGCAGGTCCGGCAGATCGCCGGCATCCGCGGCCTGGTGTCCAACACCAAGGGTGAGACGATCCCGCGGCCGATCAAGGCCTCGTTCCGCGAGGGCCTGTCGGTGCTGGAATACTTCATCTCCACCCACGGTCAGCGGAAGGGTCTGGCTGACACCGCGCTGCGTACCGCCGACTCGGGTTACCTGACCCGTCGTCTGGTCGACGTGGCGCAGGACGTCATCGTCCGCGAGATCGACTGCGGCACCGACCGCGCGGTCCCGCTGAACGTGGCCGACCGCGACGCGACGGGCAACCTGGTCAAGGCGGAGAACGCCGAGTCCAACGTGCACGGCCGCATCCTGGCCGAGGACGTCGAGGTCGACGGCAAGATCGTCGTCCCGGCGGGTGTCGACATCAACGACATCCACGTGACGAAACTGGTCGAGGCCGGGGTCGAGACCGTGCGCACCCGCAGCGCGCTGGTCTGCGAGGCCAAGATCGGCGTCTGCGCGACCTGCTACGGCCGCTCGCTGGCCACCGGCAAGCTCGTGGACGTCGGCGAGGCGGTCGGCATCATCGCCGCCCAGTCGATCGGTGAGCCCGGCACGCAGCTCACGATGCGTACGTTCCACACCGGTGGTGTGGCCGGCGCCGACATCACCCACGGTCTGCCCCGTGTCACGGAGCTGTTCGAGGCGCGCATCCCCAAGGGTGTCGCCCCGATCTCCGAGGCCGAGGGCCGGGCCCGGATCGACGAGACCGACAAGACCAGGAAGATCGTCGTCACCCCCGACGACGGGTCGGAGGAGATCGCCTACCCGGTGTCGATGCGTTCGCGCCTGCTCGTGCAGGACGGGCAGCGCGTCGGGGTCGGGCAGCAGCTCGTCGCCGGTGCGGTCAACCCCAACGAGGTGCTGCGCATCCTCGGCCCCCGGGCCGTGCAGTTGCACCTGGTGGCGGAGGTCCAGCAGGTCTACCGGTCGCAGGGTGTGTCGATCCACGACAAGCACATCGAGATCATCGTGCGGCAGATGCTCAAGCGCGTGAACGTGCTGGAGTCCGGTGACACCGACCTGCTGCCCGGCGAGCTCGTGGAGCGGCCGCGCTTCGAGCTGATGAACCGCGAGACGGTGGCGGAGGGCGGCTCGCCGGCCGCCGGCCGTCCGGTGCTCATGGGCATCACGAAGGCGTCGCTGGCCACCGAGTCGTGGCTGTCGGCGGCCTCCTTCCAGGAGACGACCAGGGTGCTGACGGACGCGGCGATCCACGCCAAGTCCGACTCGCTCCTCGGCCTGAAGGAGAACGTCATCATCGGCAAGCTCATCCCGGCCGGCACCGGCATGCCGCAGTACCGCAACATCCGGGTGGAGCCGACCGAGGAGGCCAAGGCCGCCATGTACACCGTCGGCGGTTACGACGGCACGGCGGCCGACTACACCTTCGGCACCGGCAGCGGCGAGGCCGTGCCGCTGGAGGAGTACGACTTCGGCCAGTACAACCGGTGAAGTCCTAGTCGCCGTTAGGTGACGCGCCCGGGTCTCTCGTCGCGAGAGGTCCCGGGCGCGTCGCGTTTGCGGCCCGTGGACCCGTGGGCCTGTCTCGGCTTCGCGGGGCCGCCGGAGAACGTCCTGGGGACGGACGTGACGGCGTACGGACGCGTCCGTGGCCGTCTCGGGCGGTCTTCCGGCGGTCCTCCGGCGACGGAGGGTTGAGCGACACGGCAAGGACGGGTTACGGGTGGATGGCGGTTTGCGATGTGGGGAGCGGAACACTCCAAGGGGCTATATCATGACCTCGGAGCTGTAGATGGGCTGGATGAACAGTCCCAGGCGACCCAGAGCGACAAGGCTTGCCGTCTTTGTCGCGCCGTTTTGACGTGTCGCATGGGCCTGGGTAGTCTTGGACATCGTGCCCGTCTTGTAGCGGGCTCTCGGCCGTGCGCTCAGTTTGGGCGCAGGACGGCTTCCTGGCTCGTAATCCTCGCGGATGTGTCTGCGCAGTAGCGCGACACGCCCGAGCGCGGGGGCACCGAGACAAGAGAAACCAGCAGGTCATGACACCGGCAGCGCCTGCGAAAACGCAAGATCCATGACGTAGTACCGGCCAAGGCACGAAACGGAGTGGCAGTGCCCACTATTCAGCAGTTGGTCCGTAAGGGCCGGCAGGACAAGGTCTCCAAGACCAAGACTCCTGCCCTCAAGGGGAGTCCGCAGCGCCGCGGCGTCTGCCAGCGCGTGTACACCACGACCCCGAAGAAGCCCAACTCGGCACTGCGCAAGGTGGCCCGCGTTCGACTCACGAACGGCATCGAGGTCACGGCCTACATCCCCGGTGTGGGTCACAACCTGCAGGAGCACTCCATCGTGCTCGTGCGTGGCGGTCGTGTGAAGGACCTGCCCGGTGTTCGCTACAAGATCATCCGCGGTTCGCTCGACACCCAGGGTGTCCGCAACCGCAAGCAGGCCCGTAGCCGCTACGGCGCGAAGAGGGAGAAGAGCTAACCATGCCTCGTAAGGGTTCTCCTGGCCGTCGTCAGCTCATGGCTGACCCGGTTTACAGCTCGCCGCTGGTGACCGCCCTGATCAACAAGGTGCTCCTCGACGGCAAGCGTTCCATCGCGCAGTCGATCGTCTACGGCGCCCTCGAGGGCTGCAGGGAGAAGACCGGCAACGACCCGGTCGTCACCCTGAAGCGCGCGCTTGACAACGTCAAGCCGACCCTCGAGGTCCGCAGCCGTCGCGTCGGTGGCGCGACCTACCAGGTGCCGGTCGAGGTGCGCGCGGCGCGCAGCACCACCCTGGCCCTGCGCTGGCTGGTGCAGTACTCCCGCGCCCGCCGCGAGAAGACCATGACCGAGCGCCTCATGAACGAGCTCCTCGACGCCAGCAACGGCCTCGGGGCGAGCGTGAAGAAGCGCGAGGACACCCACAAGATGGCCGAGTCCAACAAGGCCTTCGCTCACTACCGCTGGTAGTGGGTTCGACGAGACGACGAGGACGCGAGAGAAGTGGCCACCCAGACCGCTCTTGACCTGGCCAAGGTCCGAAACATCGGGATCATGGCCCATATCGACGCGGGCAAGACCACCACGACCGAGCGAATCCTGTTCTACACCGGTATCAACTACAAGATCGGTGAGGTCCACGAGGGCGCTGCCACGATGGACTGGATGGAGCAGGAGCAGGAGCGCGGCATCACGATCACGTCTGCCGCGACGACTTGCGAGTGGCTCGGTCACACCATCAACATCATCGACACCCCGGGTCACGTCGACTTCACCATCGAGGTGGAGCGTTCGCTCCGCGTGCTCGACGGTGCCGTCGCCGTGTTCGACGGCGTCGCGGGGGTCGAGCCGCAGTCGGAGACGGTGTGGCGTCAGGCCGACCGCTACGACGTCCCGCGCATCTGCTTCGTGAACAAGATGGACCGTGTCGGCGCGGAGTTCCATCGCTGCGTCGACATGATGATCAGCCGTCTGGGTGCGAGCCCGGCTGTGATCCAGCTTCCGTGGGGTGTTGAGGCCGACTTCAAGGGCGTCATCGACCTCATCGGGATGAAGGGCCTCATCTGGAGCGCCGAGGCGGCCAAGGGCGAGATGTACGACACCGTCGACATCCCGGCCGACCACGCCGAGGCCGCCCGTGAGTGGCGTGACCGGCTCATCGAGACCGTGGCCGAGAACGACGACGAGCTGATGGAGCTCTTCCTCGAGGGCACCGAGCCCACCGAGGAGCAGTTGGTCGCGGCCATCCGCCGCGCCACGCTGGCCAGCGCCATCAACCCGGTCCTGTGCGGCACCGCGTTCAAGAACAAGGGTGTGCAGCCCCTGCTCGACGCGATCGTCGCCTACCTTCCGGCCCCGACCGACATCCCGGCCTTCAAGGGCCACGCGGTCGGTCACGAGGACAAGGTCATCGAGCGGCACGCGGACCCGACGGAGCCGTTCTCCGCTCTGGCCTTCAAGATCGCCAGTGACCCGCACCTGGGCAAGCTCACCTACATCCGCGTCTACTCGGGCACGCTCGAGACCGGTTCACAGGTCGTCAACTCTGTGAAGGGCAAGAAAGAGCGGATCGGCAAGATCTACCAGATGCACGCCAACAAGCGCGAGGAGCGCCCGACGGCGATCGCCGGCCAGATCGTCGCGGTCATGGGTCTGAAGGACACCACGACCGGCGACACCCTGTCCGACCCGTCCAACCAGGTCGTGCTCGAGTCGATGACGTTCCCGGCTCCGGTCATCAACGTCGCCATCGAGCCCAAGACCAAGGGCGACCAGGAGAAGCTGTCGACCGCGATCCAGCGGCTGGCCGAGGAGGACCCGTCCTTCCAGGTCCGTCGTGACGAGGAGACCGGTCAGACGGTCATCTGGGGCATGGGCGAGCTTCACCTGGAGATCCTCGTCGACCGTATGCGCCGCGAGTTCAAGGTCGAGGCCAACGTCGGCCGTCCGCAGGTCGCCTACCGCGAGACCATCCGCCGCAAGGTGGAGAAGATTGACTACACCCACAAGAAGCAGACCGGTGGTTCCGGTCAGTTCGCGCGGGTGATCATCAATCTGGAGCCGCTGGGCGAGGGCAACGACGGCTACGAGTTCGAGAACAAGGTCTCCGGTGGCCGCGTCCCGAGGGAGTACATCCCGTCGGTCGACGCCGGCGCCCAGGAGGCCGCCGAGTTCGGCGTGCTGGCCGGTTACCCGATGGTCGGCGTGAAGGTGACGCTGACCGACGGTGCGGCCCACGACGTGGACTCCTCGGAAATGGCGTTCAAGATCGCTGGCTCGATGGCCTTCAAGGAGGCCGCGCGCAAGGCGGACGCCGTGCTCCTCGAGCCGATGATGGCCGTCGAGGTCACCACGCCCGAGGACTACATGGGTGATGTCATCGGTGACCTCAACGGTCGCCGCGGGCAGATCCAGGCGATGGACGACCGGGCCGGGGCCAAGGTCGTCCAGGCGCTCGTGCCGCTGTCTGAGATGTTCGGCTACGTGGGTGACCTGCGTAGCAAGACGCAGGGACGCGCGAGCTACAGCATGCAGTTCGACTCCTACGCGGAGGTGCCTCCGGGCATCGCCAAGGAGATCGTCGCGAAGGCCCGGGGCGAGTAGTTTCCGGTCCGACCGCGTGAGCGGCCGGACCAGGCTTCTGTCCTGGTCCCTGGTGGGGTGGTGAGAGCCACCCCGCCGCCAAGGGGTTCGGGAGTTCCCGGGCCCGAGTGTGTAGACGAAAGTCAGTCAGATTCTCAAGGAGAGAACCAGTGGCTAAGGCCAAGTTCGAGCGGACCAAGCCGCACATGAACATCGGCACCATTGGGCACATCGACCACGGCAAGACCACGCTGACCGCGGCGATCACCAAGGTGCTCCACGACCGCTTCCCCGAGCTCAACAAGGCGACCCCGTTCGACAAGATCGACAAGGCGCCGGAGGAGAAGGCTCGCGGCATCACGATCTCCATCGCGCACGTCGAGTACCAGACCGAGAAGCGCCACTACGCTCACGTGGACTGCCCCGGTCACGCCGACTACGTGAAGAACATGATCACCGGTGCGGCTCAGATGGACGGCGCGATCCTCGTGGTCGCCGCCACCGACGGCCCGATGCCGCAGACGAAGGAGCACGTCCTCCTGGCCCGCCAGGTCGGCGTCCCCTACATCGTCGTGGCGCTCAACAAGGCCGACATGGTCGACGACGAGGAGATCCTCGAGCTGGTCGAGCTCGAGGTCCGTGAGCTCCTGTCCGCTCAGGAGTTCCCCGGCGACGACCTGCCCGTCGTACGCGTCTCCGCCCTGAAGGCTCTCGAGGGCGACGAGAAGTGGGCCGACAGCATCGTCGAGCTGATGAACGCCGTCGACGAGAACGTGCCCGAGCCGCCGCGTGAGACGGACAAGCCGTTCCTCATGCCGGTCGAGGACGTCTTCTCGATCACCGGTCGCGGCACGGTCGTCACCGGCCGTATCGAGCGTGGCATCGTCAAGGTCAACGAGCAGGTCGACATCATCGGCATCAAGCCGGAGAAGACCACGACCACCGTCACCAGCATCGAGATGTTCAACAAGATGCTCGACGAGGGTCACGCCGGTGACAACGCCGCCCTGCTGCTGCGCGGCATCAAGCGCGACGACGTCGAGCGCGGCCAGTGCATCATCAAGCCGGGCACGACGACCCCGCACACCGAGTTCAACGGTCAGGTCTACATCCTGTCCAAGGACGAGGGCGGCCGCCACACGCCGTTCTTCAACAACTACCGCCCGCAGTTCTACTTCCGTACGACTGACGTGACCGGTGTGGTGAACCTCCCCGAGGGCACCGAGATGGTCATGCCGGGCGACAACACCGAGATGCGCGTTGAGCTGATCCAGCCCATCGCCATGGAGGAAGGTCTCAAGTTCGCGATCCGTGAGGGTGGCCGCACCGTCGGTGCCGGTCGGGTCACGAAGATCCTCAAGTAGCTAGATCGTCGGGGCGGCGGTCGGCCTCGGGTTCCGGGACCGACCGCCGCACTCGTGAACAGGCCCCATGAAAGGCGCCGTGATCCAGCAGTAGCTTCGGCCGGCTGTGGTGACACGTGACCGAAGTCACTGCCGGATCACGGAAGAAAAGGCAGTTCGACTTCGTCTGCCTCGTGGGGTAAATGCGGGCTTTCGCCCGCGTGAACACCAGCGGCAACAGGCCGCACGATACTTTTTCAGACGACAGCGAAGGACACCGAGGCCACTATGGCGGGACAGAAGATCCGCATCCGGCTTAAGGCCTATGACCACGAGGTCATCGACAGCTCGGCCAAGAAGATCGTCGAGACGGTGACGCGGACTGGCGCGAAGGTCGCGGGCCCGGTGCCGCTGCCGACCGAGAAGAACGTGTACTGCGTCATCCGCTCGCCGCACAAGTACAAGGACAGCCGCGAGCACTTCGAGATGCGCACGCACAAGCGGCTGATTGACATCATCGACCCGACCCCCAAGACGGTCGACTCGCTCATGCGGCTCGACCTCCCTGCGGGTGTCGACATTTCGATCAAGCTCTGAGGGAACGCACTGACATGGCTAAGACGATCAAGGGCGTCCTGGGCAAGAAGCTCGGCATGACCCAGGTCTTCGACGCGGACAACCGGATGGTTCCGGTGACCGTGGTCGAGGCCGGTCCGTGCGTGGTGACCCGCGTCCGCACCGCCGACAAGGACGGCTACTCCGCCATCCAGCTCGGCTTCGGGCAGGTCGACCCCAGGAAGGTCAACAAGCCGCTCGGCGACTACCTGCGTAAGCACGACATCACCCCGCGCCGTTACTTCGCGGAGATCCGCACCGACGACGCGAGCGACTACACCCTGGGCCAGGAGCTGCTGGCCGACACCTTCGAGGCCGGCCAGTTCGTCGACGTGACGGGCAAGAGCAAGGGCAAGGGCTTCGCCGGTGTCATGAAGCGGCACGGCTTCGGTGGTCTGGGCGCGTCGCACGGTACGCAGCGCAAGCACCGTTCGCCGGGTTCCATCGGTGGCTGCGCCACCCCGGGCCGCGTATTCAAGGGTCTGCGCATGGCTGGCCGGATGGGTAACGTCCGCACCACCGTGCAGAGCCTCAAGGTTCACTCCGTCGACGTCGAGAACGGTCTCATCCTGATCAAGGGTGCGATCCCCGGCGCCAACGGCAGCCTGGTCCTCGTCCGCACCGCCGCCAAGAAGGGGGCATCCAAGTGAGCACCACTATCGACGTCCTCGACGCCAGCGGCGCGAAGGCCGGCACGGTTGACCTGCCCGAAGACGTCTTCGGCGCCAAGGTCAACATTCCGCTGATCCACCAGGTGGTCGTGGCCCAGCTCGCCGCTCGCCGGCAGGGCACCCACAAGGCCAAGACCCGTGGTGAGGTCTCCGGCGGCGGCAAGAAGCCATACCGCCAGAAGGGCACCGGCCGCGCCCGCCAGGGCTCGACCCGGGCGCCGCAGTTCACCGGCGGTGGCGTCGTCCACGGCCCGGTGCCGCGCGACTACGCGCAGCGTACGCCCAAGAAGATGAAGGCCGCCGCCCTGCGCGGCGCCCTGTCCGACCGGGCCGGCGGCGGTCGCGTGCACGTGGTGAACTCCCTGGTCTCGGGCGAGACGCCCAAGACCAAGGCCGCCCTGCAGGCCCTGCGCAAGATCACCCAGGCTCCGCGGGTCCTCGTCGTGGTCGACTCCGACGACGAGCTGACCTGGCTGAGCCTGCGCAACGCGCCCGAGGTCCACCTGCTGGACGCCGGGCAGCTCAACACCTACGACGTGCTCGTGCACGACGACGTGGTCTTCACCCAGGAGGCGTACGACCAGGTCGTCACGCGACTGAGTGGCGGGAAGGAAGACGCCTGATGGAGAAGATCGCCGACCCGCGCGACATCATCATCAAGCCGGTCGTCTCCGAGAAGAGCTACGGCCTGATCGATGAGCACAACAAGTACACGTTCCTGGTGAGGAAGACCGCGAACAAGACCCAGGTCAAGATCGCCGTCGAGCAGATCTTCGGGGTCAAGGTCACCAGCGTGAACACCATCAACCGGCAGGGCAAGCGCAAGCGCACCCGTACCGGTTTCGGCAAGCGTCCCGACACCAAGCGCGCGATCGTGAGCCTGGTGGAGGGCGATCGGATCGACATCTTCGGTCAGATCGGCTGAGCGGCCAGAGAAGTGAGTGCGGACCGTACGGCCCGCGCGGGGCTGAGACCGTCGCGCTTCGGTGCGGCGGGCTCACCCATGTAACCGACGAAGGATGAACGAAAAAGATGGGCATCCGTAAGTACAAGCCGACGACCCCGGGTCGCCGCGGATCGAGTGTCTCGGACTTCTCCGAGATCACCCGCAGCACGCCCGAGAAGTCGCTGCTTGCGCCCCTTCACAGCAAGGGCGGCCGCAACGTACACGGCCGAGTCACCGCGCGCCACCAGGGCGGCGGTCACAAGCGCGCCTACCGGATCATCGACTTCCGTAGGCATGACAAGGACGGCATCCCGGCCAAGGTCGCTCACATCGAGTACGACCCCAACCGCACCGCCAACATCGCTCTGCTCCACTACGCCGACGGCGAGAAGCGCTACATCATCGCGCCGACCGGCCTCAAGCAGGGCGACCGTATCGAGAACGGCCCCGCTGCCGACATCAAGCCGGGCAACTGCCTGCCGCTGCGCAACATCCCGACCGGTACCTTCATCCACGCGGTGGAGCTCCGTCCGGGCGGCGGCGCCAAGCTCGGCCGCTCCGCGGGCGCGCAGATCCAGTTGCTCGCCAAGGAAGGCCAGTACGCCACGCTGCGTATGCCGTCCGGTGAAATGCGCCTGGTGGACGTGCGCTGCCGGGCGACGGTCGGCCAGGTCGGCAACGCCGAGCAGGCCAACATCAACTGGGGCAAGGCCGGCCGTATGCGGTGGAAGGGCAAGCGCCCGACCGTTCGTGGTGTCGCGATGAACCCGGTCGACCACCCGCACGGTGGTGGTGAGGGCAAGACCTCCGGTGGTCGCCACCCGGTGAACCCGAAGGGCAAGCCCGAGGGCCGCACCCGTCAGGCCAACAAGGCCAGCGACCGGTTGATCATCCGACGTCGGAGCAAGAGGAAGAAGCGGTAGGAGCAGCCGAGATGCCACGTAGCCTTAAGAAGGGTCCCTTCGTGGACGACCACCTGCAGAAGAAGGTGGATGTCCAAAACGAGAAGGGGACCAAGAACGTCATCAAGACGTGGTCGCGGCGCTCCATGATCGTCCCCGACATGCTCGGGCACACGATCGCCGTGCACGACGGCCGCAAGCACGTCCCGGTGTTCATCACCGAGTCGATGATCGGTCACAAGCTCGGAGAGTTCGCCCCGACGCGGACGTTCCGCAGCCACGTCAAGGAAGACCGCCGCAGCCGGCGGTAAGCGTCCCGGAAGTAGGAGAAGGCGATGGAAGCCAGGGCTCAGGCGCGGTTCGTCCGTGTCACGCCCCTCAAGGCCCGCCGTGTGGTGGACCTTATTCGCGGGCTGCCCGCTTCGGAGGCGCAGGCCGTGCTGCAGTTCGCTCCCCAGTCGGCGAGCGAGCCGATCTACAAGGTGCTCAGCAGCGCGATGGCGAACGCGGAGCACAACTTCGATCTCGACCCCAGCACGCTCTTCGTGAGCCGCGCCTGGGTCGACGAGGGCCCGACGCTGAAGCGGTTCCGCCCGCGTGCACAGGGTCGCGCCTATCGGATCAACAAGCGGACGAGCCACATCACCGTGATCGTGGAGTCCCGCGAGCCGAAGGGAAGGACCCGATAGTGGGCCAGAAGGTTAACCCGCACGGGTTCCGCCTCGGCATCACGACCGACTTCAAGAGCCGGTGGTACGCCGACAAGCTGTACAAGTCGTACGTCGCCGAGGACGTGGCGATCCGCCGCATGCTGCAGAAGGGCATGGAGCGGGCCGGCATCTCCAAGGTCGAGATCGAGCGCACCACCGACCGCGTGCAGGTGGACATCCACACCGCGCGTCCGGGCATCGTGATCGGCCGACGCGGCGCCGAGGCCGACCGCATCCGCGGTGACCTGGAGAAGCTGACCAAGAAGCAGGTCCAGCTCAACATCCTCGAGGTCAAGAACCCGGAGATCGACGCGCAGCTCGTCGCGCAGGGCGTGGCCGAGCAGCTGTCCAGCCGTGTCTCGTTCCGCCGTGCCATGCGCAAGGCGATGCAGTCGGCCATGAAGTCCGGCGCCAAGGGCATCCGTGTCCAGTGCTCCGGTCGTCTGGGCGGCGCCGAGATGTCGCGGTCGGAGTTCTACCGCGAGGGCCGGGTGCCGCTGCACACGCTCCGCGCGGACATCGACTACGGCTTCTACGAGGCCCGTACGACCTTCGGCCGCATCGGCGTGAAGGTCTGGATCTACAAGGGCGAGGCTCCGACCAGCCGCGCCGAGCGCGAGGCGGCCGCCGCCGGCGCCCGCGCCGGTCAGCGTCGCGAGCGTGACGACCGCCGTGGCGGTGGCGGTGACCGTCCCCGTCGCGGTGGCGGTGACCGTCCCCGTCGTGGTGGCGGCGGCCGCGCCCCCCGTAACGAGGCGGCCGCGCAGGCCGCCCCCGAGACCGGCCCGGCTGCTCAGCCGGGTGCTGAAGGGAGCTGACCATGCTGATCCCGCGCAGGGTCAAGCACCGCAAGCAGCACCGGCCTGACCGCAGCGGAGCCGCCAAGGGCGGCACCAGGGTCGTGTTCGGCGAGTTCGGCATTCAGGCGATTGAGCACTCGTACGTGACCAACCGCCAGATCGAGTCGGCCCGTATCGCCATGACCCGTCACATCCGCCGTGGCGGCAAGGTGTGGATCAACATCTACCCCGACCGTCCGCTCACGAAGAAGCCGGCCGAGACCCGCATGGGTTCCGGTAAGGGTTCGCCGGAGTGGTGGATCGCCAACGTCAAGCCCGGACGCGTGATGTTCGAGCTGTCGGGCGTGGCGGAGCCGATCGCTCGTGAGGCACTTCAGCGCGCGATTCACAAGCTGCCGATGAAGTGCAAGATCGTAAAGCGCGAAGTGGGTGACGCCTGATGTTCGCTGCGCGAACCACAAGCTCCCGATGCAGCGCTTACTCAACATGCAAGATCGTTAAGCGTGAAGTGGGTGAGGCGTGATGGCTAAGGGCCTGACCGCCGGCGAGCTGCGGCTCGAGGACGAGGACACCCTCGTCCAGAAGCTGAAGGAGGCGAAGGAGGAGCTGTTCAACCTCCGCTTCCAGGCGGCGACCGGTCAGTTGGAGAGCCACGGGCGGCTGCGTGCCGTCCGCCGCGAGATCGCCCGTATCTACACCGTGATGCGCGAGCGCGAGCTGGGCATCGTCACGGTCGAGAAGGAGACGAGCGATGGCTGAGACCGAGACCACTGAGACCACCCCCGAGGCTGCCGAGCAGGGCCAGCGGAACTTCCGCAAGGTCCGCGAGGGCCTCGTCGTCAGCGACAAGATGGACAAGACCGTCGTCGTCGCCGTCGAGGACCGGGTGAAGCACCGTCTGTACGGCAAGGTCATCCGCCGTACGACCAAGTACAAGGCACACGACGAGGCCAACGCCTGCGGCGTCGGCGACCGCGTGCTGCTGATGGAGACCCGCCCCCTCTCCGCCACCAAGCGGTGGAGGGTCGTGGAGATCCTCGAGAAGGCCAAGTAGGCGCTCTCGGATATACCGCGCCTCGTGGGGGCTCTCAGAGCCCCCATGACGGTGTCCAAGGACGCGAGGCCGCCCGGTCTCGCGTCGCCTGCGGTGCGGCGCCCCGAGGGGCGCTGTGGCCGTGGGAACAAGACAATGACGGGTTCCGCCAGGCTCAGAGATGAGAACCGGCGCGACTAACAGGAGTAAGACGTGATCCAGCAGGAGTCGCGGCTCAAGGTCGCCGACAACACGGGTGCGAAGGAGATTCTCTGCATCCGCGTTCTCGGTGGCTCGGGCCGACGCTACGCCGGTATCGGCGACGTCATAGTCGCCACTGTCAAGGACGCGCTGCCCGGCAGCACGGGCGTCAAGAAGGGCGACGTGGTCAAGGCCGTCATCGTCCGCACGGTCAAGGAGCGCCGCCGGCCCGACGGCTCCTACATCCGCTTCGACGAGAACGCCGCGGTCATCATCAAGGACAGCGGTGACCCTCGTGGCACCCGCATCTTCGGCCCGGTCGGCCGCGAGCTGCGCGACAAGAAGTTCATGCGCATCATCTCGCTCGCCCCGGAGGTGCTGTGATGTCGAAGCTGCACGTGAAGAAGGGTGACCTGGTCCAGGTCATCGCCGGCAAGGACAAGGGCGCCAAGGGCCGGGTGATCGCCGCTCTGCCGCGCGAGAGCCGCGTGGTGGTCGAGGGCGTCAACATGATCAAGAAGCACTCCAAGGAGACCCACCAGGGTCCGCGCGGCGCCAAGACCGGCGGCGTGCAGTCCATGGAGGCGCCGCTCCACGTCTCGAACGTGAAGAAGCTCAAGGACGACAAGCCCGCCGACAAGAAGCCCGCCGAGCAGAAGGCAGAAGGCGGCGCCGAGGAGACGGGTGGGGATAGCTGATGACCGCCACGACCACCGAGACCGAGCGTCCGACGCCGCGGCTGAAGACGAAGTACCGCGAGGAGATCGCGGCCCAGATCCGCGAGCAGTTCGGCATCGCGAACGTCATGGACGTCCCGGCGCTCACGAAGATCAAGGTCAACATGGGTGTCGGCGAGGCCGCTCGCGACTCCAAGCTGATCGAGGGCGCCGTCCGCGACCTCACCGTGATCACCGGCCAGAAGCCGGCCGTCGTCCGGGCGCGTAAGTCCATCGCCCAGTTCAAGCTGCGCGAGGGCATGCCGATCGGCGCGCACGTCACGCTGCGCGGCGACCGCATGTGGGAGTTCCTCGACCGCCTGCTGGCGCTGGCCCTGCCCCGTATCCGGGACTTCCGCGGCCTGTCGCCCAAGCAGTTCGACGGCAACGGCAACTACACGTTCGGCCTGACCGAGCAGGTCATGTTCCACGAGGTCGACCAGGACAAGGTCGACCGGCCGCGGGGCATGGACATCACGATCGTGACCACCGCGAAGAACGACGACCAGGGCCGGGCGCTGCTGAAGCTCCTCGGCTTCCCGTTCAAGGAGGCCTGACCAATGGCGAAGAAGTCGCTGATCGCCAAGGCGGGGCGCAAGCAGAAGTTCGAGGTCCGGGCGTACACGCGATGCTCGCGCTGCGGCCGGCCGCGCGCCGTCTACCGCAAGTTCGGGCTGTGCCGCGTGTGCTTCCGCGAGATGGCGCACCGGGGCGAGCTGCCCGGCATCACCAAGTCGAGCTGGTAGGTAACCTGGTGGGCGGCCCTGTGCCGCCCACACGGGCTTTCAAGTTTCCATAGATAACAGGACGCACTCCGCGTCCGTGACCGCGCCGAAGGTCCACCGGCAGAGCGCTGCTTGGCCGACTGGAAACCGCGGCGAGGAAGGCCACTGGCCATGACGATGACCGACCCGATCGCAGACATGCTCACTCGTCTGCGCAACGCGAATTCGGCATACCACGACAGCGTGATGATGCCGTATTCGAAGATCAAGGCGCACATCGCCGAGATCCTCCAGCAGGAGGGCTACATCCAGGCCTGGACCGTCGAAGACGCCAAGGTCGGGAAGAACCTCGTGGTGGAGCTCAAGTTCGGGCCGACCCGTGAGCGTTCGCTCGCGGGCCTGCGCCGGGTCTCCAAGCCCGGTCTGCGGGTTTATGCGAAGAAGGACAACCTGCCTCGAGTCCTGGGCGGACTGGGCGTCGCGATCATCTCGACGTCCCACGGTCTCATGACGGACAAGCAGGCCGGCAAGCGTGGTGTGGGCGGGGAAGTCCTCGCCTACGTCTGGTAGAGGGGAGGAACACAGCATGTCGCGAATCGGACGGCTGCCCATCCCTGTGCCGAATGGCGTGGACATCACGATCGACGGCCAGGATGTTCAGGTCAAGGGCCCGAAGGGCACGCTCACTCATACGGTCGCCGAGCCCATCAAGGTCGGGCGCGACGACGACGGCGCGGTCGCCGTCTCCCGCCCGAACGACGAGAACAAGGTGCGTGCCCTGCACGGCCTGTCCCGGACGCTGATCGCCAACATGGTGCAGGGCGTCACTCAGGGCTACTCCAAGAGCCTTGAGATCGTCGGCGTGGGTTACCGCGTCCAGGCCAAGGGCCCGAGGCAACTGGAGTTCTCGCTGGGCTTCAGTCACCCGGTCATCGTCGACGCCCCCGAGGGCGTCACCTTCCGCGTCGAGAAGCCGACCCTGTTCCACGTGGACGGCATCGACAAGCAGAAGGTCGGCGAGGTCGCGGCCAACATCCGCAAGCTGCGCAAGCCTGACCCGTACAAGGGCAAGGGCGTGCGCTACCAGGGCGAACAGATCCGCCGCAAGGTCGGAAAGGCTGGTAAGTAGGCATGGCTCCGAAGACTGCGTTCAGCAAGCACACGGCTGCCCGCACCGTCTCGCGGGCTCGCCGTCACCGCCGCGTCCGCAAGTTCGTCGTCGGTACGTCGGAGCGTCCGCGCCTGGTCGTCAACCGCTCGTCTCGTCACCTGTTCGTCCAGATCGTGGACGACTCCGTCGGCCACACGCTGGTGAGCGCCTCCACCATGGACGCCACCCTGCGTGCGATGGAGGCCGACAAGACCGAGAAGGCGAAGAAGGTCGGCGAGCTCCTCGCTCAGCGGGCCAAGGAAGCCGGGATCACCGCAGTCGTCTTCGACCGCGGCGGCAACCGGTATGCGGGTCGGATCGCGGCGCTGGCCGACAGCGCGCGCGAGGGCGGGCTCGAGTTCTGATGCGGGCCCGGGGAACGCAAATGATGGCAACTGAGATGAGGAACCACTGATGGCTGCAGCTCCGCGTCGCGGTGGCGGCACCGGTGGCGAGCGGCGGGACCGTCGTGACGACCGCCGCGGCGGCGCCGCCGAGAAGGGCGTCTCGTACATCGAGCGCGTAGTGAAGATCAACCGAGTGGCCAAGGTCGTGAAGGGTGGTCGTCGCTTCAGCTTCACCGCCCTCGTCATCGTCGGTGACGGCAACGGACTGGTCGGCGTCGGCTACGGCAAGGCCAAGGAAGTCCCCGCGGCCATCGCCAAGGGTGTCGAAGAGGCGAAGAAGCACTTCTTCAAGGTGCCTCGCATCCAGGGCACGATCCCGCACACCGTGCAGGGCGAGGAGGCGGCCGGGGTCGTCTTCCTGCGTCCGGCCTCGGCCGGTACCGGCGTCATCGCCGGTGGCCCGGTGCGCGCGGTGCTGGAGTGCGCGGGCATCCACGACGTGCTGTCCAAGTCGCTCGGCTCCGACAACCCGATCAACATCGTGCACGCCACCGTGGCGGCTCTGAAGGGCCTGTCGCGGCCCGAGGAGATCGCCGCCCGCCGTGGCCTGCCGATCGAGGACGTCGCCCCGCCCGCCATGCTCAAGGCTCGCGCCGAAGGTCTGGCCGAGGCCGCGGCGGCGAAGGCGGTGAGCTAGTCGTGGCACGCCTGAAGATCACTCAGGTTCGCTCGAAGATCGGTGGCAAGCAGAACCAGCGTAACTCGCTGCGTTCGCTTGGCCTGAAGCGAATCGGCGACGTCGTCGTCAAGGAGGACCGGCCCGAGATTCGCGGGATGGTCTCCGTGGTGACGCACCTCGTCGAGGTGGAAGAGGTCGACTAGTCATGACTGACAAGGCTCCGCTCAAGATTCACGACCTGCGTCCCGCTCCCGGCGCCAACAGGCCCAAGATCCGCAAGGGTCGCGGCGAGGCGTCGAAGGGCAAGACGGCCGGTCGCGGCACCAAGGGCAGCCACGCCCGTACGACGGTCCCCCTCGGTTTCGAGGGTGGCCAGGTGCCGCTGCAGAGGCGTCTGCCGAAGCTCAAGGGCTTCTCCAACGCCCTGTTCAAGACGACCTACCAGGTCGTCAACCTCGACAGGATCGGCGAGTTGTTCCCCGAGGGTGGCGAGGTCACCGTCGAGGCGCTGGTCGCCAAGGGTGCTGTTCGCAAGAACCAGCTCGTGAAGGTGCTCGGCACCGGCGAGATCTCGGTCGCGGTCACCGTGCAGGCGCACGCCTTCTCGGCCACCGCGAAGGAGAAGATCGCCGCTGCCGGTGGTTCCGTTACCGAGCTGTAAGAGCTATTACGCGGCGTGGGGGCTTTGACAATGGGCCCCCACGCCCGTAGTGCGTTAGAGTTCGCGAGACGGCAGGCTTCTGTCCGGCTCGTTTGACATGAGACTTCAGATGGCAGATCCCCGCACCATCGCTAACTCACACCGCCGTAAAGGCGCGCAGGAGGGACCGTGCTGACCGCGTTTACCCGGGCGTTCCGGACACCGGACCTGCGCAAGAAGTTGCTCTTCACCCTGGGCATCATCGCGCTTTTCCGTCTCGGATCGGTTCTGCCGACCCCGGGAGTCCACGTCCAGAACCTCGCCGCCTGTTTCGACCAGGCCCGTAGTGGCACAAGCGGCAATATCTACGGGATGGTCCAGCTCTTCAGCGGCGGTGCGCTGCTGAAGCTTTCGGTGTTCGCGCTGGGCATCATGCCGTACATCACCGCAAGCATCATTCTGCAGCTACTCGTCGTGGTGATCCCGCGTCTCGAGGCGCTGAAGAAGGAGGGCCAGGCCGGCCAGACCAAGATCACGCAGTATACGCGTTATCTGACCATCGGGCTCGCCATCCTCCAGTCGACCGCCTTCATCGCGTTGGCCCGTACCGGCCAGCTCTTCCCGAACTGTCAGCAGGAAGTCCTGCTCGACCCGGACAACATCTTCATGATCGTGACGATGGTGGTCATCATGACCGCCGGTACGTCGGTGATCATGTGGCTCGGTGAGCTGATCACCGACCGCGGTGTCGGCAACGGCATGTCCATCCTGATCTTCACCCAGGTCGTCGCGGTCTTCCCGTCCGAGCTGGCCAACATCTTCCAGGCCAACAAGTTCACCTTCGCGGTGGTCATGGTGGTCGGCATCTTCATGATCGCGGCGGTCGTCTTCGTCGAGCAGGCGCAGCGGCGCATCCCGGTCCAGTACGCCAAGCGCATGGTCGGCCGCAGGATGTACGGCGGCACCTCCACCTACATCCCGCTGAAGGTCAACCAGGCCGGCATCATCCCGGTCATCTTCGCGTCCTCGCTGCTCTACCTGCCGCAGCTCATCACCTCGCTCTTCTCGACGAGCGACAACGTGGTGATCACCTGGATCTCGCAGAACCTGGCCACGGGCGACACGCCGATCTACATGACCACGTTCTTCCTGCTGATCATCTTCTTCACGTACTTCTACGTGTCCATCACGTTCAACCCCACTGAAGTCGCCGACAACATGAAGAAGTACGGTGGTTTCATTCCGGGCATCCGCCCCGGCCGTCCGACGGCTGAATACCTGAACTTCGTGCTCACCCGTCTGACCGCGCCCGGCGCGCTCTATCTGGGTCTGATCTCCATGGTCCCGATCGTCGCGCTGGCGGTGGCCGGTGCGAGCCAGAACTTCCCGTTCGGAGGGACGAGCATTCTGATCATGGTAGGCGTCGGTCTGGACACGGTGAAGCAGATCGAGAGCCAACTGCAGCAGCGTAATTACGAAGGCTTCCTGCGGTAGTGCGTCTCGTTCTGGTCGGGCCCCCCGGAGCGGGTAAGGGGACACAGGCCCAGTACATCGCATCGAACCTGTCCATCCCGAAGATCTCGACAGGTGACATCTTCCGTGCCAACGTCTCGGGTGGCACGGACCTTGGCAAGCTGGCCAAGACCTACATGGACCGTGGCGATCTGGTGCCCGACGAGGTCACCATCGCCATGGTCCGTGACCGTCTGTCCGAGGACGACGCGCAATACGGGTTCCTGCTCGACGGCTTCCCGAGGAACGTCGCGCAGGCCGAGATCCTGCGCGACATGCTCAAGGACTGGGGCCAGGCGCTCAACGTCGTACTCGAGTTGGTCGTCGACGACGACGAGGTGGTCAGGCGGCTGGCCGGCCGGCGCACCTGCAGCCAGTGCGGCCGCATCTGGCACGTCGAGTTCGACGACAAGAAGGACGACAAGTGTGACGCGTGCGGGGGCGCGCTCTTCCAGCGTGACGACGACAAGGAGGAGACCGTCAGGCACCGCCTGGAGGTCTACCAGGTGCAGACGGCCCCGTTGGTCTCCTACTACGCCGACGAGGGCATCCTGGTGGGCGTCGACGCGACCGGGCCGGTCGAAGAGATCACCCAGCGGGCCATGGACGCGATCCGGCCGTTCATGGAGTAGCTGGGCCCTTTGTGGGTTAGCCGGGTACGCACCGATTCGCGGAGGTGGCACGGGTTTCCGTGCCACCTCGCGGCTATTGTGGGGGAATTGGGCTCCCATCGTGGCCCGTTGAGACCCAGGGGGGGCTGAAGATGTTCAAACGGAATAAACACGGCATTCAGATCAAGTCGCCGGAGCAGCTCGAGAAGATGCGGGCGGCCGGGCTGGTGGTGGGCCGCACGCTCGACCTGCTCAGGCGCTCGGTCGAGCCCGGCATGACGCCGCTCGACCTCGACGTCATCGCCGAGAAGGCGATCAGGGACGAGGGCGCGATCCCGTCGTTCAAGGGCTATCAGGGCTTCCCCGCGACGATCTGCGCGTCGGTGAACGACGAGGTCGTGCACGGCATCCCGACCGACGTCCGCAAGCTGCGCGAGGGTGACCTCATCTCCATCGACTGCGGCGCGATCCTGGAGGGCTGGCACGGCGACTCCGCCATCACGGTCCCGGTCGGCGAGGTGGACCCGAAGCTGACCGAGTTGATGCGGGTGACGGAGGAGGCCATGTGGCACGGCATCGCCGCGCTCAGGCCCGGCCGGCACCTGTCCGACATCGGCCACGAGGTCGAGCGGTACGTCAGGCGCCAGGGCCGCTACGGCATCCCTCCCGAGTACGGCGGCCACGGCATCGGCACCGAGATGCACATGGACCCGTGGATCGCCAACCACGGCAAGCCCGGCCGCGGCCCGGTGCTGGAAGAGGGCATGTGCCTGGCCATCGAGCCGATGGTCAACCTGGGCACCGAGCGGACCCGCGTACTGGCCGACGACTGGACCGTCGTGACGATCGACGGGAAGCACTCCGCACACTTCGAACACAGCGTTGCCGTGACACATAATGGTCCTTGGGTGCTTACCGCCCTAGATGGGGGCGAAGGGCGTCTGGCTCAACCTCAGGACTAACCGGGAGTGGGTGGGATGGCGAACAGCCCCGAGATGCGTGCCTCCGACGCCGACCGCGATCGTGTCGCCGCCATCCTTCGTGAGCACACCGCGCAGGGCCGCATCACGATGGACGAGTTCAACGAGCGGCTGGAACAGCTCTACCAGAGCAAGACCTATGGTGAGCTGGCCAGGCTGACGTCCGACCTTCCCGACGTGGACCTGCGCCACCTGCCCGTCAAGGCCACCGAGAAGCGGGATCTGCACTCGGGCATGCGGGCGGCCTGGGGAGCCTGGGCCGTGGCCAGCGGGGTCAACTGGGTGATCTGGCTGATCGTGAGCGTCACGTCGAGCGACATGGTTTATCCGTGGCCGCTGTGGGTCATGGGCCCGTGGGGCGTGATCCTGCTGATGAGCACCATCTTCGGCAACAACCAGCCGAAGCGTTCCTAGCGGCGGGCCGCGGCGCTCCGGTGCCTCGGGCTCGGCGCGTAGGGTAAACTGTTTGATGGTTGTGTCAGGACACCTGGCACGCGTTTCGCGTTTTGGGCTCAGGTGTCGTACACTCCTTAGTCGGCTCACTATGACTATCACGCGTCGGCGGTCTTTGCTGATCGTCGCTCTCTTCGAAGCGTGAAGGTCGCGGCTGCGTAGTGAACCGGAGCCTCAGACGATCGATCAGTGAAACGCGAGGAATTTTGGCCAAAAAAGACGGCGCCATCGAGATCGAGGGCACTGTGGTCGAATCGCTCCCGAACGCCATGTTCCGGGTGCAGCTCGACAACGGCCATAAGGTCCTGGCCCACATCAGCGGACGAATGCGGATGCACTACATCCGGATTCTTCCTGACGACCGGGTTGTTGTTGAACTGAGCCCCTACGACCTCAGTCGTGGGCGGATCGTCTACCGATACAAGTAAAGACGTCTGAGGACACGAAGGACAATGAAGGTAAAGCCGAGCGTCAAGAAGATCTGCGACAAGTGCAAGGTGATCCGCCGGCACGGTCGCGTCATGGTGATCTGCGACAACCTGCGCCACAAGCAGCGTCAGGGTTAGTCGCCGCAAGGCTTCTCCGAGTCCGCCCCGTCAGGGAGCGGGCTCGACGCATGAGGAGCCTGCATCAGTGTTCGCGTCTCACACCCGAGCAGGCGGGCCCATCAGGGGCTCGAACCGCTCGGGAGACCCCCGGTCGGAGGCCGGGGCCCTCACCCCGGGCATTGGGGAGGGGTAGTGCGGCGCAAGACCTCCGCCGAAACGAAGGAGAATGCCCGACCATGGCTCGCCTGGTTGGCGTCGACCTCCCCCGCGAAAAGCGGCTGGAGATCGCTCTCACCTACATCTACGGAATCGGCCGCACCCGCGCCCAGGAGATTCTCCAGGCCACCGGTGTCAGCGGCGACCTTCGCGTGCACCAGCTCTCCGACACCGAGCTCGTCCCGATGCGTGACTACATCGAGGCGAACTACAAGATCGAGGGTGACCTGCGCCGCGAGGTCCAGGCCGACATCCGACGCAAGATCGAGATCGGTTGCTACCAGGGCATCCGGCACCGCAAGGGCCTGCCCGTGCACGGTCAGCGCACGCAGACCAACGCGCGCACCCGTAAGGGCAAGAAGAAGACCGTCGCCGGTAAGAAGAAGCCCGGTAAGAAGTAGTCCACATCCGGAGCGGCAAGCGCTCTGGCCCGTACGGCACCCATGCGTGACCGGTGCGGGCCGGGCGAGCGCCACGATAAAACGCAGCCGCGGGACCGAAGACCTCAGGAGTGAAGGCAAAGGATGCCTCCTAAGAGCCGCCAGGGCGCACCGAAGAAGGTGCGCCGCAAGGAGAAGAAGAACGTCGCTCACGGGCACGCCCACATCAAGAGCACGTTCAACAACACGATCGTCTCGATCACCGACCCCAACGGGAACGTGATCTCCTGGGCCAGCGCCGGCCACGTGGGTTTCAAGGGCTCCCGTAAGTCCACCCCGTTCGCCGCTCAGATGGCCGCCGAGAACGCCGCCCGCCGCGCCATGGAGCACGGCATGCGCAAGGTCGACGTCTTCGTCAAGGGTCCCGGCTCCGGCCGCGAGACCGCGATCCGCTCGCTGCAGGCCACCGGCCTCGAGGTGGGCTCGATCCAGGACGTCACCCCGGTTCCGCACAACGGTTGCCGGCCGCCGAAGCGCCGCCGCGTCTGACTTAGTCCAGGAGATTCAGAGAAATGGCTCGTTACACGGGCGCGGACTGCAAGCTCTGCCGTCGCGAGAAGACCAAGCTCTTCCTCAAGGGCAGCAAGTGCGAGTCCGCCAAGTGCCCCATCGAGATCCGTCCTTACCCGCCGGGTGAGCACGGTCGCGGACGTCCCAAGGAGTCCGAGTACCAGCTTCAGCTTCGCGAGAAGCAGAAGACCCGCCGCATCTACGGCGTCCTCGAGAAGCAGTTCCACAACTACTACGAGGAGGCCGCCGGCCGTACCGGCAAGTCGGGCGAGGTGCTGCTCCAGATCCTGGAGAGCCGTCTCGACAACGTCGTCTACCGTGCCGGTTTCGCGCAGTCGCGCGACGCCGCCCGCCAGCAGGTCCGTCACGGGCACTTCCTGGTGAACGGCAAGAAGGTCGACATCCCGTCGTACCGCGTGCGCGAGCACGACATCATCGAGGTCCGCGAGACCAAGCGGAACCTCCTGCCGTACGAGGTGGCCCGCGCCACCGCCGGCGAGCGCACCGTGCCCGCGTGGCTCGGCGTCGTGCCGGACAAGCTCCGCGTCCTGGTTCACCAACTGCCGGTTCGCCAGCAGATCGACACCCAGGTCCAGGAGCAGCTCATCGTCGAGTACTACTCGAAGTGAGCATCGGCCGGGGTACGGACCTCCGCACCCCGGCTACGCTTTTCATCGGAGTGGCGTCATATAGCGGGCGTCACACGAAAAAAGGGGAGACCCGCACATGCTGATCGCTCAGCGTCCGACTCTTCTCGAAGAGTCGATCGACGAGACCCGGTCCCGATTCGTCATCGAGCCGCTGGAGCCGGGCTTCGGCTACACCATCGGCAACTCGCTGCGCCGCACGCTGCTGTCGTCCATCCCGGGCGCGGCCGTGACGAGCATCCGCATCGAGGGCGTGCTGCACGAGTTCTCGACCGTTCCCGGGGTCAAGGAAGACGTCACCGACATCATCCTCAACCTCAAGGAGCTGGTCGTCTCCTCCGAGCACGACGAGCCGGTCGTGATGTACCTGCGCAAGCAGGGCCCGGGTGAGGTCACCGCCGCCGACATCGCGCCGCCGGCCGGGGTCGAGGTGCACAACCCCGAGCTGCGCATCGCGACGCTCAACGGCAAGGCCAAGCTGGAGATGGAGCTGACCGTCGAGCGCGGTCGCGGCTACGTCTCCGCCGCCCAGAACAAGCAGCCGGGCCAGGAGATCGGGCGCATCCCGATCGACTCGATCTACTCCCCGGTGCTCAAGGTCACCTACAAGGTCGAGGCGACCCGAGTCGAGCAGCGTACCGACTTCGACCGTCTCATCCTCGACGTCGAGACCAAGCCCGCGATGAAGCCCCGCGACGCGGTGGCCTCCGCCGGCAAGACCCTCGTCGAGCTGTTCGGCCTGGCCCGCGAGCTCAACGTCGAGGCCGAGGGCATCGACATCGGCCCGTCGCCGACCGACGCCGCCCTGGCCGCCGACCTGGCGTTGCCGATCGAGGAGCTGAACCTGACCGTTCGCTCCTACAACTGCCTCAAGCGCGAGGGCATCCACACCGTGGGTGAGCTCGTCGCCCGCAGCGAGCAGGACCTGCTGGACATCCGGAACTTCGGCGCCAAGTCGATCGAAGAGGTCAAGCAGAAGCTGCACGAGATGTCGCTGGCGCTGAAGGACTCCCCGCCCGGGTTCGACCCGAGCGCGGTGGCCGGTGGCGGCTACGACGACGACGACAGCGCGTACGTCGAGACCGAGCAGTACTGATTCCCGCGCTTCGCGGCTCGATAACGGATCGCGCGCAGAACGAACGCGGTCCGGCCCGACTCCGGTACCTGGTACGGCCGGGGCGGGTTGACCCAGGAGGAGAAAGACCATGCCCAAGCCCACCAAGGGTGCACGTCTTGGCGGCAGCCCGGCGCACGAGCGGCTGATCCTGGCGAACCTCGCCACCGATCTGTTCCGCCACGGCAAGATCCGTACGACGGTCACGAAGGCCAAGCGCCTGCGTCCGGTGGCCGAGCGCCTGATCACCAAGGCGAAGAAGGGCGACATCCACAACCGGCGTCAGGTCCTGACCGTCGTTCGGGACAAGGGCGTCGTGCACCACCTCTTCACCGAGATCGCGACGACGTTCGCCGAGCGTCCGGGTGGCTACACCCGCATCACCAAGATCGGTGCGCGTAAGGGCGACAACGCCCCGATGGCGGTCATCGAGCTGGTGACCGAGCCGCTGAACGGCGTCACGACCCGTCAGGTCGAGACCCCGGCCGCCGCTGCCGCGCCCGCCGCCGAGGAGACCGAGGCCGCCACCGAGGCTGTCGAGGAGACCAAGGCCGAGGCGCCTGAGGCCCCGGAGACCGCCGAGGCCGCTGAGCCGGCCGAGGCCAAGGCCGAGGCCAAGGCCGACGCCAAGGCCGACGCCGCCGAGGGCGAGGCGAAGAAGGACGAGGCCTGATCTTTCCAGGCCGCATGAGACGGGCCCGGATCCCCTCGCGGGGGTCCGGGCCCGTTTCGACATTCAGGGAGGATCATCGTGGTACGGCTCCGCCTCGACCTCGCGTACGACGGGACCGACTTCTCGGGCTGGGCCAGGCAGCCGGGCCTGCGTACGGTCCAGGGGGAGATCGAGCAGGCGCTCGGCCGCATCCTGCGCCTCGGCGGGCCGGCCGCGCTGACCGTGGCCGGGCGTACCGACGCGGGGGTGCACGCGCGGGGGCAGGTCGCCCACGTGGACGTGCCGGAGGAGTCGCTGGGGGAGCTCGACGGGAACAGAGGGCCCCTGGGCGTCGATGAGCAGCTCTCTGCGCTCGTGAGGCGGCTGGGTGGGGTCCTGGAGCCAGACGTACGGATTCATCGGGTCTGCGTGGCTCCTGGGGGCTTCGACGCCCGGTTCTCGGCGATGTTCCGGCGGTACGCGTACCGGGTGGGTGACGCGCCGGGCGGCGTCGACCCGTTGCGGCGGCGGGAGGTCGTCTGGCACAACCGGCCGCTGGATCTCGGGGCGCTGAACGCCGCCGCTGCTGGGCTGCTCGGGGAGCACGACTTCGCGGCGTTCTGCAAGAGGCGCGATGGCGCCACGACGATCAGGGAACTCCAGCGGCTGGAGTGGGCCCGGCGGCCTGACGGGGTGCTGGAGGCGACCGTGGTGGCCGACGCGTTCTGCCACTCGATGGTGCGGGCGCTGGTGGGGTCGCTGCTGGCGGCCGGTGACGGGCGGCGTCCGGTGGAGTGGCCGGGGCAGGTGCTGGCGCGGGGCGTACGGGATTCTGGGGTGCACGTGGCACCGGCGCACGGGTTGTGCCTGGAGGAGGTGGGCTATCCGGCGGACGCCGACCTCGCCGCCCGCGCCGAGGCCACCCGGCGGGTACGGACGGTCCCGGATTGACGCGCTCTCCGGCCTGACGGCCGGAGATGCCGGCCTGTGCCGCCGCTGTTCACGCGGTGGATCGCCCTGTCCAGGCTGGTCAACACCCTCAAAGGCGTCGCCACGCGCTCGGCGACCGGCCCCGTCGGCGGGGCCGGTCGACCCGGGCTGTCGACTGGGGCCCGGGTGGCCGGCCTCTGGGGGTCAGCCCTTGGTGATGCGGCGTTCGAGTACCTGTGAGGTCTGGTCTCTGAAGGCGCCGCTGACCTTGGGCAGTGTCTTCTCCTTGGCCTCCGGGGTGTGGCCGTCGGCGTGGGTGGCGTAGCTGAAGACGATGTAACGGCCCCAGACCAGGCCCGCCGCGTAGCCGCCCGCGATGTGCACGCGCTCGCCGCCCGACCCGGCCGGCCCGGGGAGCGGGCGGAACCAGACGTTGCGGGAGAGGTTCTTCGCCTGGTCGGCGGTGGCGGCGGCGTCCTTGTCAGGCAGGACGGCGATGCCGGTGGTGACGGCGTAGCGGCGTTTGCTGTCGACGTACGTGGCCCGCAGCACCCGGCTGCACTTCTGCTCCTTCAGCGCGCCGGCGAACTCTCCGGTGGCGGCCTTGTCGCACGTCGTCTCCATGTCGGCCTTCACCCGCGTGAACGTCGTCCCCGCCGCGCTCACCTTCTTCTTCGGGAACGCCTCCGACAGCGACAACTTCTGCGGGTCGGTCTGCTCGGAGTTGAGTACGGACGCGCCGGGCACGTCCGCGGGCGGGGTGGCGGACTGCTCGACGTCGGCCGGGGGTGGCGCGGTCGCCGTGGGCCGGGCGGCGGCCGTACGGGGCGCCGAGGCGTTCACGGTCTGGAAGGCGAAGAAGCCGCCGGTCGCCACTCCCGCCAGGGCCAGCGCGCCCAGCGTCACGAGCAACGCGCGCTTGCTCTTGGCGGGTGGCGGAGGCGGTGGCGGGGTCTGGAACGGCGGCTGTTTGAACGCTCCAGGCGGGAGGGCCAGGCCGCCGCCCCCTGCCGGAGGAGCCGGACGGTCGAGGCTGGTCTGAGGCTTGTGGCCCCAGGTGTCTCGGGAGAACGGCAGCTCGGGCAGCTTGTCGCCGGAAGGGGGAGTGGGCGGCCAGACGGGTACGTCGCCCGGCTCCGGAGGGTGGAGGGAGGGGTTGGCGTCGTGGTCGCCTGCCGCGGCGGCATCGCGCTTGGCCGCGGTCGGGTCGAAGTAGTGGGCCGGACGGGCGCCGGAGCGCTGCTCCTTCGGGCCCGGCGCCGTCGTCGCTATGGGGGCGGGGAGGTGGGGGGTGGTGCGCCGCGGGTCGGCGGGCTGGGTGCGGCCAGGGTCCGTGTCTCGCGGACGCGCGTCGCCGGGGACGGTGCCGTTGGGGACCGTGCCGTTGGGGTCGGTGTCGTCGGGGCTCGTGGGGTGGGCGGCGCGGGCCTGGGGTGTGCTCGGTCGAGGGCCGGTTGCCGCTGGGTGGGCGGCCGTGGTGTCCGGGGCGGCGTTCTCGGGGCGGGTGCCCGGCCGGGCCTCGTCAGAGCGGCCGTCACCGGCCTGTCCCTGACCGGCCTGTCCCTGACCGGCCTGTCCCTGACTGGGCTGCCCTTGACCGGGCTGGCCGTCTCCGGGCCGGACGACTCCCGGTGCGGTGGCTCCGGGCACGGTGGGGCCGTGGCCGGTGGGGTTTTGGGCTGTGGGGTTTTGGGCCGTGGGGCTTGGGTGGGGGGTGCCGGGCTGTGTGGTTGCCGGGTTGGTGGGCTCGTCGCCTGGGCGGAGGGCCGGGGCGTGCTGGTCGGCGGGGCCGCCTGGCGTGGCGTTCGGGGCGAAGAAGGGGGCCGAGGGGCGGGTGAGGCCGACCGCGGTGGCGTTCGGGTCGGTGTCGGTGGCGTTCGGGTTGAAGGGCGGGGGGAGGGACGGCTCGTCGTTGTCGGGCTCGGCCTGCAGCTCGCCCGTGGCGGCCGGCCACGGCGGCAGGGCGTGGGGGTCGCTGACGGGGGCGGGCCACACCGGCATGCCCGCCGCGGCGGCGGTGAACGCGGGCGGCGGCTCCCACGGGGGCGCCCCGGGCACGACCGGCCGGGCGGGCCAGTCGGAGGGGTCGCCATGTTCGCCATGTTCGCCGTGTTCGCCGTGTTCGGCGGGCCAGGCGGCGGGCCTTCCGTGGTCGGTGGGTCGGCTACCGGGCTCGGCGTGTTCGGCGGGCCAGTTGGCGGGCTCGGCGTGGTGGGGCGGCTGGTTGCCGGAGTGCGCCTGTTCGGGCTTGCCTCGTTCGATGGGCCGGTTGCTGGAGATGCCCTGTCCGGACTGCCGGTGTTCGGTCGGCCGGTTACCGGGCTCGGCCGGTGCGGGCGGCCCGGCTACGGGTTGCGCCTGACCTCCGGGGTGCTGGGCGGGTGCGCCCTGCGGTTCGTTCCAGGGGCGTACGTCGGGGATGCGCCCCGGTCGGGTCAGGTCGCCCGGGGGCAGGGTGGTGTGCGGGTGCGCGGGCCACGGGCGCTCGCCCTCAGGACCGTCGAACGCCGTCGTGCCCGCCTGCGGTGCCCCGAAAGGCGGATGGCCGCCTTGGTCGGCGGGTTGCCCGGCAGCGGCCGGTGGGGCACCGAAGGGCGGGCGGCCGGGGTGCGCGGGGTCGGACAGCGGGGTGCCGAAGGGCGGGCGGGAGGGCTGGTCGCCGGGCCGCTGCTGGTCCACAGGCTGCGGTGTGGGAGCGGCGAGCGGCTGCGGGTGGGCAGCCTCGGGGTGGGTGGGGTCGTCGAACCAGTCGTACGGGGCGGCGTCGTCGCCCGGCACCTCCCATGACCGGGTGCCGGACGACCGGGCCGAATCGGGCAAATCGGGCACCGCTCTCGGGGGTGCGGGAACGGTGGGGCGTGCCTCGACATCCGCCGCCTCATCGGATGGAGCCAACGCCGCTGGAACGTCTCGCCCGTCGGTCTGGCCGAAGCTCGGCGGTGGCGTCGCGGGGGTGGCCGAGCCTTCGGCCTCCCTGCGATCGTGCTCAGAACCGGGTTCCTGGCCACGCATAACTGGAGCCTAGCGAGACTCGCGAGATCGTAATGTCGGTATGGGCGTTCCCAGAGGCATCAGGCGTCCCTTTTGGGGGCCTTTGCCACTCAAAGCCGGTCAGCCCGCGGAACTTCCGGTGAGGGTTCGGTTGTCCAGGGCAGGGAAAACGGTGGCCTTGGTGATGTCGGTGATCGCCTCGGAAATCCGCTTTGTCCCCTTCGAGTCGGGCTTCGTGCCGTCCTTGTTCTGGAACCAGACCAGGATCGCGTAGTGGCCGTACGTCGAGATCTGCGCGCCGCCGCTGCCCGCGCCGAGGTTCTTGGTGACGGAGTCCTTGCCCGCCAGCGGCTTGACGTAGTTCTCCTTGTCGCCGACCTTGGCCACCGCGCTCGCCTGCTTGCTGGAGCCGAGGTTGGCCACGCCGACCGTGCCGATGACCTTGCCGTCCTTGTCGCGGAAGCTCGCGCGGACGAACTGGGTGCACTTGGCGGACTTGAGCGCCTTCTGGAGGGTGTCGCCCAGGGCGCCGTCCGTGCACTTCTTGTCCTTGCTGGTGATCGTCATCTCGTAGCCGCGGCCCGAGACCGTGAGCTTCTTCTTCTTGCCGAAGATCTCGGAGACGGAGATCGGGTCGGGGTCGGTCTTGCGGTCGGCGGCGAAGCCGTACTTGCCGGATGGGGGCGACGGCAGCGGGGCCGAGGTCTGGCGGACCGCGGCGGTCTCGGTCGAGGCGGGGTCATCCGCGTTGAACATCATGACCAGGCCGCCGCCGAGCAGGCCGAGCACCAGCACGCCGCCGATCGCGGCCCACAGTGGGCCGCGGGAGCGCCGGCCCTCGTCGTACGGGCTCCAGCCGACCCTGCTCTGAGGCGCCTGCGTCGACTCCGGTGAGGTCGACGAGGTCAGGGTTTCGTCGCCCTCGGGGGAGGCGGAGCCCCGGTCTCTACGGGAGCGGCGGGAACGCCGGCCGGTGGCCGGTGGCGCGTCGTCGTCATCGCCGAGGTCGCCGAAGGCCGCGCCGAGGGGGTCGGGGCCGCCTGGTCCGGGTGTTCCATGGCGACCCGCTCCCGGACCGCCCGCCCCGGGACCACCCGCCCCCGGCCCGCCGGGACCCTGTCCGCCAGGACCCTGCCCACCCGGACCCTGTCCGCCAGGACCTTGGCCGCCTGGCCCGTGACCACCCGGCCCCGGCCCGCCTGGCCCGTGACCGCCAGGGCCCTGCCCGCCTGGCCCGTGACCGCCAGGACCCTGTCCACCTGGGCCGTGCCCGCCAGGACCGCGCCCACCAGGGCTGGGGGCGCTGAAGGCGTCGCCGAACGTGCCCCCTTGCGGCGGCCCGCCCGTGGGGCCGCTGCTGTTGAAGAGGCTGCCGGGGCCGCCAGAGGCCGGGCCGCCGCCCCCGGGCCCGCCCGGGCCGTGAGCGCCGGACGCGGGGCCGTCGCCCCTCGGCCCGCCGCCGAAGGCGCCCGAACCACCACCAAAGCCACCCGAATCGCCGCCGAATCCATCCGGCCCGCCGCGGAACGCGCCCGAGTCGCCGCCGAAGCCGCCAGGTCCGCCGCGGAAGCCGCCGCTCTCTGAGCCGAATCCGCCGCCGCCGAATCCACCACTGTCGGAGGGGTTGCCGCCGAAGGAGGGGTCGCCGCCGAACCCGCGGCCTCCGGGGGAGCCCGCGGGGCCGTTGCCCGCCGGGCCGCCGCCGGTGAACAGGCTGCCCGCGGACGTGTCGCCCGCCGGTGCGCCGCTCGCGGGGTCGCCGTTCATGAACGCCGGCGCGCCACGCCTCGGGGTGCCGCCCGGCTCTCTCGGACCGCCTCCCATGCCGTAGGGGGCGCTCCCCATGCCGTCCTCGCGTTCCCCACTACCGTTGGAAACCATGCGGCGACATTACCGTGATGTTCGTCATTGGGTCCCGAAGTCCTGAGTCCACCATGGTCCGCCGGGGCCGGACGCGACTCCGACGCCGATGGCCTTCAGCCGGCAGTCGAGGATGTTCTTGCGGTGGTCGGGGCTGTCCATCCAGCCGCGTACCGCCTCGTCGGCGGTGCTGTAACCGGCGCCGATGTTCTCGGCGGCGCCCCAGCGGTAGCCGGCCCGCTCCATCCGGTCCCACGGGGAGGAGCCGTCGGGGGAGTTGTGCGAGAGCTGCCCGGCACGCGCCATCTCCAGCGAGTGCGTACGCGCCGAGCGGGTCAGCCCTCCGTCCACCCGCAGCGGCCCGCAGCCGCGCTGCGATCTGGCGTCATTCGTGAGGGAGACGACCCGCGAGGCCAGGCCCCCGATCAGCTGGACCGAGTCGTCCCCGTCGCTCAGCACCGCGGGGTTGTCCGTCGTGTTGAAGCCCGGGATCTGGCCCTCGGGCGTCCTGCTCGGCTTGGGGGTGACGGCGGCGGCCTCGCTCGGACGCTTCTTGGTGGTGACCCCGCGGGGGATGCGTTCGGCCTGTGGCTGGGCCTTCTTCGCGGACGTCGGCGCTGGGTTGGCGGTGGCGGCGGCGGGCGGGGCGGTCTGGTTGAGGTAGACGTGGGGGGCGGGCTCGGCGTCGTCGGTCAGCCGGCCGATCAGCACGCCCGTGAACAGCACCGCCATGAGGCAGGCCAGCACCCCCAGGCGACTCCGGCGCCGAAGGCCGCGCTGGGTTTGCCGGGTGTGAGAGGTCTGCCACATACCGCCGTCAACGATAGGGATGTCTGGTCCTGGGAATGAAGGGGTCCCAGGGAAACGAAACCGAACCGTTCTGCGGTCGGGTAGACTCCTGCCACAGTTACCGGTTCTTTGACCTCCACGCCTTCGGGCGGGTAGCTTAGGTTCGTTGTGTGCATAGGTCCAGCGCGACCAATGCGCGGCGCGTCCGGCGTCATCTCCCGTAAGCGGAGACGGAAGGTCCGGGCCGTCGTGTGCCCGCACCGACCGACCCATGTAGCTGTCGCATCCGACAGCGCCGAAGACGCGAGCATAAAGAAGGCTACGACCGTGCGCACGTACTCACCGAAGCCCGCCGACGTCCAGCGTCAGTGGTACGTCATCGACGCGACCGATGTCGTGCTGGGCCGGCTGGCCAGTCACGTCGCGATCCTGCTCCGCGGCAAGCACAAGCCGATCTTCGCCAACCACGTCGACACCGGTGACTTCGTCATCGTCATCAACGCGGACAAGATCGCGCTGAGTGGCAAGAAGCTTGAGCAGAAGAAGGCGTACCGCCACTCGGGCTACCCGGGCGGTCTGCGTTCCGTCACGTACGGCGAGCTCATGGAGAAGCGCCCCGACAAGGCCGTCGAGAAGGCCGTCAAGGGCATGCTGCCGAAGAACTCCCTCGGCCGGAAGATGGCCAAGAAGCTGAAGGTCTACGCGGGTTCCGAGCACCCGCACCAGGCCCAGCAGCCGGTGCCGTTCCAGATCACCCAGATCGCCCAGTAGTAGTTCGAAAGAGTTAGAGGAGAACCGTGGCTGAGCCCACCGGTGTCGAGACGGTCGTCGAGGCCGAGCTGGAGGACACCTCCGGCGAGGACTTCCCGTCCGAGTACACCACCGAGTCCGCCGCCAGCGCCGACGCTCCCGTGCGCAAGCCCGTGACCACGGGCAACTCGTACGGCACCGGCCGCCGCAAGGAGGCGATCGCCCGCGTGCGCATCGTCCCCGGCACCGGCAAGTGGACGATCAACGGACGTTCGCTGGACGTCTACTTCCCGAACAAGGTCCACCAGCAGATCGTCAACGAGCCGTTCGTCGTGCTCGGCGCCGAGGAGGCGTTCGACGTCATCGCGCGCATCGACGGCGGTGGCGTGACCGGCCAGGCCGGCGCGCTGCGCATGGGCCTGTCCCGCGCCCTGGCGATCCTGGACGTCGAGATCAACCGGCCGCCGCTGAAGAAGGCCGGCTTCCTCACCCGTGACGCCCGCGCCACGGAGCGGAAGAAGTACGGCCTCAAGAAGGCCCGCAAGGCTCCGCAGTACAGCAAGCGCTGAAGTTGGCGCGCCTTTTCGGCACCGACGGGGTACGTGGGGTCGCCGGCCGCGACCTCACCGCCCAGCTCGCCATGGATCTGTCCGTGGCGGCGGCGCATGTCCTCGGCGATGCAGGCGCGTTCGCCGCTACCGGGCGCCGTCCGGTGGCGGTCGTGGGCCGCGACCCGCGTGCCTCGGGAGAGTTTCTCGAGGCCGCGGTGGTCGCGGGCCTTGCGGCGTCGGGAGTGGACGTGCTGCGCCTCGGCGTGCTGCCCACCCCGGCCGTCGCCCACCTCACGGCCGCGCTCGGCGCCGATCTCGGCGTCATGCTGTCGGCGTCGCACAACCCGGCGCCCGACAACGGCATCAAGTTCCTGGCGCGCGGCGGCTTCAAGCTGTCCGACGCGGTCGAGGACGAGATCGAGCGACGGCTGGGCGAGGAGTGGAGCTTCCCGGTCGGCTCCGGCGTGGGCCGCGTGCGCGACGCGTACGGTGAGGCCGACCGCTACATCTCTCACGTGCTGACCACGATGATCGCCGCGCTCGACGGCCTTGACGTCGTGGTCGACTGCGCGCACGGGGCCGCCCACATGGTGGCGCCCGAGGCGCTGGTACGCGCGGGCGCCAGGGTCGAGGCCATCGGCGCCAGGCCCGACGGCCTCAACATCAACGCCGGCCACGGCTCGACCCACCTCGACAAGCTCAAGCAGGTGGTCATCTCGCGCGGGGCCGACCTGGGCGTGGCCTACGACGGCGACGCCGACCGCTGCCTGGCGGTCGACCACACGGGCGCGATCGTCGACGGCGACCACATCATGGCCATCCTGGCCGCGGCCATGCACGGTGAGGGCCTGCTGGCCAAGGACACCGTGGTCGCGACCGTGATGTCCAACCTGGGCTTCAAGCTCGCCATGCGCGATGCGGGCATCACCGTGGTGGAGACCGCGGTGGGCGACCGCTACGTGCTGGAGCGCATGAAGTCCGACGGCTACAACCTGGGCGGCGAGCAGTCGGGCCACGTCATCATGCTCGACCACGCCACCACCGGCGACGGCCTGCTCACCTCGCTCCACCTGCTGGGCGTGGTGGCCAAGTCCGGCGTGCCGCTGAAGGAGCTGGCCGCCGTGATGACGCCGCTGCCGCAGATCCTGATCAACGTCAAAGACGTCGACAAGGGCAAGGCCACGGTGCCCGAGCTGGTCGCCGCCGTCGCCGAGGCGGAGGCCGAGCTGGGCGAGACGGGCCGGGTGCTGATCCGGCCGAGCGGCACCGAGCCGATGATCCGGGTCATGGTCGAGGCGGCGTCGGAGGAGCACGCCACGCAGGTGGCGGGGCGGCTGGCCGACGTCGTGCGCACGGCCTGCGTCTGAGGCCAGCGCCTGCAACGCCTTACGTCACGGCCCGCGGGCATCCCGCGGGCCGTGACGGTCTCTCCCCGACGGCCTCTTCGAGCGAGTACGGCTGCTACTCGTCGCCTGTGAGCGAGAAGGCCCGCAGGCGCTGCCCGGCCCAGACGACCGCGCCGACGGTGACGACGAGCAGGGCCGGTACGGCGAAGCCCAGCGTGACGTCCGCCGTGAAGAAGGGCGAGTCGGAGAACTGGTCGGCGATCGACTGGCCCCAGTGCTGGATGGAGAACTTGCGCGCGCCGGGGACGAGGTTGCCCACCAGGCTCTCCCAGACCAGCGCGTAGACGATGCCGATCGTGACCGCGTGCCGGGTGAGGATGCCGAGCAGCAGGAAGACGGCCGCGTAGGCGATGCCGGCGACCAGCGAGCCCAGGGCGAACCCGGCCGCGATGCCCGCCTCGTCGCGTACCAGGAGCCAGCCCGACACGTACGTCGGCACGGCCGCGAACACGGCCAGCAGCGAGGCCGCGACCACGAACTTCGTCCCGACGATGACCGGCCGCGAGATCGGCTTGGACATCAGGTGGATGATCGTGCCGTCGTCGATCTCGGGGGCGATGACGCCGGTGCCCGCGATCAGGCCCAGCAGCGGCAGCATGGTGCCGATGGCGAAGTTCTGCAGCAGCAGCACGGCGGAGCGCTGGTCGCCGCCCTCGAAGACGCGGAACAACACGGCCAGGCCGACCAGCGCGAGCGGGAGCAGCAGGAGCAGGATGATGCGCCGGCGGCCCAGCAGGGCGCGGTAGGTGATGCCGGCTACCACGGTGTTCATTCAGGTGCTCCTGTTGATCAGGTAGGAGAAGACGCTCTCCAGGTCCTCGTCCGCGGGGGAGACCTGGTGCAGGCGTACGCCCTCGGCCCGCGCCACCTGCGGCAGCAGGCGGGCGAAGCGGCGGAACTCGGTGGCCTGGACCTCCAGGCCGTCGGGGCGCAGCGTGATGCCGCCGGTCGAGTCGTCGCGTACGAGGGCGGCGGCGAGCTTCCTGTCGTCACTGGAGCGGATCATGAACAGGTGGGGCCGGTCGGTCATCAGCCGCCTGATCTCGCGGAAGTTGCCGGACGCCGCGTGCCGGCCCGCCACCAGGACCTCGATGTGCTGGGCGACCCGCTCGACCTCCTCCAGGATGTGGGAGCTGAACAGGATCGTCTTGCCGGCCGTGCCCATGCCGCGGATCAGGTCCATGAGGTGCAGGCGCTGGCGCGGGTCCATGCCGTTGAACGGCTCGTCGAGCAGGAGCACGGGCGGGTCGTGGACGAGGGCGGCGGCGACCTTGACGCGCTGGCGCATCCCCTTGGAGTACGTCTCCACCCGCCGGTCCTTCGGCTCCTCCATCTCCACGGTGGCCAGCGCCTTGCGGGCGGCCTCGACGGGGTCGGCCAGGCCGTGCAGCCGGGCGGCCGACAGGACGAACTGCCAGCCGGTCAGGAAGCCATAGACGCCCTCCCTTTCCGGAACCAAGCCGATATTTCGGTAAATTTGGTGGTTTTTCCAGACGCGGGTGCCGTCCAGCGTGACCGAGCCGCCCGACGGGGCCAGGAACCCGGCCATCATGTGCAGGAGAGTCGACTTGCCCGCGCCGTTCGGGCCGAGCAGGCCCGTGACGCCGGGGCCGACGGTCATGGTGACGTCGTTGACCGCGACCACGTTGCCGTACCAGCGGGACACCTGCGAGAGCTCGATCTTCATCGCGCGGCCGCCTTCCTGTAGCGCAGCGCCAGGGCGAGCACGGCCAGGCCGATGAGCACGACCAGGAACACCGCCGAGGCGGGCCCGCTCGGGTAGTCGCCCTCGATGGCGTTTACCGGCGTGCCGAACAACCAGTGCTGTACGGAGTCCACCAGCCAGAACGGGTTCAGCAGCCAGGCCCAGGAGCCCGCCGCCTCGTCGCCGGCCGAGGCGAGCGTGGCGTAGATCAGCGGGACCGAGGCGGACGACAGCAGGTACACCGTGATCACCGAGGCCACGCCGAGCCCGCGCCGCGGCGTGAGGGAGGCCAGCGCCAGCCCGAACGCCGACAGCAGCACCGCCAGCACCAGCGCCATGAGCAGGGCGCCGAAGAACTCGCCGGTGGCCGGCGGGCCCGGCATGTCGACGACCAGCTCGCCCACGTAGGTGAGCGTCAGCGGCACCGCTATCAGCGCGAACACCGCCACGGTCATCGCCGCGACCTTGGCGCCGACGTACTCGGCGATCGAGACCGGCCGCGACAGGTAGAGCGGCAGGACGCGGTGGCGCAGGTCGGGGGCGACCACCGTGGGCGCCTGGGAGGCCAGGAAGATCGCCACCACGGCCTGCATGACGACCGCGAAGCCGCTGTAGGCGATGCCGCCCCGCTGGAGCAGGGCCATCATGGCGATGTTCACGATCGAGGGCATGATCATGATGCCGGCCAGGGCGAACGGCACGATCTTGCTGCGGGCCGGGCGGCCGAGGCCGAAGATGCCGCGCAGGCTGTGCACGGCCAGCGCCCTGGTGGCGTGGCCGCGGCCGAGCCGGGGGCCGTCGTAGTGCCGGTAGCCGATGTCGTAGATCTCAGACATGCGCGACCTCGTCCCTGAAGACGTCCTCGATGCGGTGACGTCCCTGTTCGAGGCGGATCAGGCACAGACCCAGCTCGGCGGTGGCGTCGCGGACGGCGTCGTACGTCTCGGGCCCCAGCACCTTGACCACCAGCATGCGCCCCTGCCGCGAGACCGTCTGCCCGTCGCCGACCAACCGGGTGGTCAGCTCGTCGAGCCCCTCGTCGACCTCGACCGTCACCGTCTGCGTGGCCTGGGTGAAGTCGCCGATCGCCGACGAGCGCAGCAGCCGCCCGCCGTCGATGACGATCACGTGGTCGCAGATGCGTTCCAGCTCGCCGAGCAGGTGGGAGGTGACCAGGACGCTGATGCCGAACTCGGTGCCGATGCGCCTGATCAGCGTCAGCATCTCGTCGCGGCCACGCGGGTCGAGGCCGTTGGTGGGCTCGTCGAGGAAGATCAACTTGGGGTCGTGGACGAGCGCCTGGGCCAGTTTGACCCGCTGTTTCATACCGGTGGAGTAGGTGCCGACCGGGCGGTAGCGCTCTTCGGCGAGGCCGACGTGGCGCAGCACGTCGGCGGCGCGCTCGCGGGCGGCGGTGCGCGGCAGCCCGGACATCCGGGCGAGGTGGACGACTAACTCGGTGGCGGAGACGTCGGGGGGCAGGCATTCGTGCTCGGGCATGTAGCCCACGAGCCGGCGGATCTCGGCGCCCTGCGCGGTGACGTCCAGATCGAGCACCCGCGCGGTGCCGCCGGAGGGCGGCAGCAGGCCGAGCAGGATCTTGATCAGCGTCGACTTGCCCGCGCCGTTCGCCCCGACCAGACCGGTGACCCCGGAACCCACGGTGACGGAGAGCCCGTCGACCGCGGTGACGGTGGGGAAGCGTTTGGTCAGCCCCTCGGTGGCGAGGATGTGCATGAGCCGGACCCTACCGCCGCACCGAGCGGTGTCGCCTCGTTCAGACGGATGAACGACGTCCTACTTGAGGCCAGAATCGCCGCTGGACCCAGAGGGTGAGGGTGCCCGAGATGATCATCCCGAGGACGTTGACCGCGAGCTGGGCGACCGACGGCGCGACCTCCGCCCACTCCGACAGCGCCAGCGCGACGGCCACGTAGCCGGCCGCGGGCACCGTGGTGACCGAGATGAAGACGCCGACCAGGGCCGACGACTTGCCCGCGGTGATCGACAGCACCCCCGCCACGCCCGCCAGCAGGGCCACGATGAACGACCAGCGGTCGGGTACGACGATGAAGTGCACCTCCGGGTTCTCGTGGAGGTTGCTCGTGTCGATCCAGCCCAGCCAGGCGGAGACGAGCGCGCACGCGAACGTGATCGCGATCGCCACCGTGAACCCGACGACCAGCGTCCTGAACGCGGTCACGACCAGATGCCCCTTGCGGCGCAGCAGCCCGAAGCACATGGCCGCGACCGCGCCGAACTCGGGGCCGAGCACCATCGCGCCGACGATGAGGATGGGGGAGTTCTGCAGCACGCCGATGCCCGCGATCTGCGTGGCGATGGCGAGGAAGGCCAGGTAGGCCCAGGTGATCCGGGATTCGGCGTAGACCCGGTGCGACAACTGCTCCCAGATGACCGCGTCGTCGGGCTCGCCCGGCGCCTCCTCGACGGCCTCCTCCGCCGCCTTCGACAGCGACAGGTCCACCTGCTCGGCGGCGATGGAGCCCTCGTCCTTCAGCCATTTGAGCCGGTCGAGGACCTCGTTGACCGACTCTCTGGCCGCGTCGCAGAGGACCACGTCACCGCGCGGCGCGCGGCCTGCGCCCGGCAGGACGACGATGTTGGTGACGCCTGGGCAGCTCTCCAACACCGCCGTCGCCTCGTCGACGCGCGCGGCCGGGACGATCAGTCGCAGATGCAGCACGGGGCCATTGTCGTCCATCGGACGTTGACGAGGTGTTGACGCCCATACGCGAGGCTTGCTCACATGATCCGGTTCTGGTGCCATGACCACGGTGAGGAGTGCTGGTTCGCCGACATCGACGACCAGGAGTGCGCGGGCAGGTTCGCGCGCTACCTGTTCGAGGAGGCGTTCAGGTCTGGCGGAGGCGCACCCGGCGTACGGAGTGGTCTGCGCCCTTCTTGAGCACCAGGTCGGCCCGGCCCCGGGTGGGGGCGATGTTCTCGACGAGGTTGCGCTCGTTAATGTCGCGCCAGACGTTGACCGCGAAGTCCGTGGCCTCCTCGTAGGAGAGTTCGGCGATGTGCCGGAAGTATGACTTCGGGTCCTCGAACGCGGTGCGGCGGAGTTTGTGGAAGCGTTCGACGTACCAGGTGCGGATGTCCTCGACCTTGGCGTCCACGTAGATGGAGAAGTCGAAGTAGTCGGTGACGGCGAGGGACGTGGGCGGGGCCGGTTGGAGCACGTTGAGGCCCTCGATGATCAAGATATCCGGACTTGTCACGACCTGGGTGGTGCCGGGGACGATGTCGTACTCGAGGTGGCTGTAGACGGGCGCGTGCACCTCGGCCGCCCCTGCCTTCACCTCCGCCACGAACCTGACCAGCGCCCGCCTGTCGTAGCTCTCGGGGAAACCCTTGCGATGCATGATCTTCTTGGCCTCCAGCACCGCGTTGGGGTGCAGGAAGCTGTCGGTGGTGACCAGCTCCACGTGCGGGTGCTCGGGCCAGCGGGCCAGCAGGGTGTGCAGGAGCCGGGCCGTGGTCGACTTGCCGACCGCGACACTGCCCGCGATGCCCAGGATGTACGGGACGCGCTGCCCGGGATGGCCGAGGAACGCGCTCAGCACGCTGCTGCGCTGCTTGGACCCGGTGAAGTGCAGGTTGAGCAGTCGGGTCAGGGGGAGGTAGATGTCGGTGACTTCGGTCAGGTCGATGGGGTCGTCGACCCCGCGCAGCTCTTCCAGCTCGTCTGCGGTGAGAGTCAAGGGCGTGGTCTTGCGGAGCTCGCTCCACTGCTCCCTGCTCAGTTCCACGTAGCCGTTGTTCACCTTGGCAGCGTAACGATGAACGACCGACCGGATCATGGCCGGGGTGTCCCCAGCGATCCACAGCCTGTGGACAAAGACATGGGATTACCAAGAGCGGTTTCGGGGAAAGGAGGTCCGGTCCTCGGGGAGAGGGCTGGATACGCTGGGACGATGATCCTGGGTATCGGCGTGGACGTCGTGGACATCGCCCGTTTCGAGGCCGCGCTGGAGCGCACACCGCAGCTCAAGGACCGGCTCTTCACCGAGGTCGAGCAGCCGTTGCCGGTGCACTCGCTGGCGGCCAGGTTCGCCGCCAAGGAGGCCGTGGCCAAGGCGCTCGGGGCGCCCAGGGGCCTGGGTCACCTGGAGGCCGAGGTGCGCTGTGACGAGCTCGGCAAACCCGAGCTGCGGGTCTCGGGCAAGGTCGCCGAGGTGGCCTACGGCCTGGGGGTCAAGCGCTGGCACATCTCGCTCAGCCACGACGCGGGCGTGGCCGTGGCCTATGTGATCGCGGAGGGATAGCGTCGGATCATGCGAACCGCGTACACCGCCGACCAGATCCGGGGAGCTGAGCAGGCGCTCATGGCGCGGCTGCCCGAGGGCACGCTGATGCAGCGCGCCGCCACCGGGCTCGCCGCCGTCTGCGCCGACCTGCTGGGCCGCGTCTACGGCCGGCGCGTGGTGCTGCTCGTCGGCAGCGGCGACAACGGCGGCGACGCGCTCTACGCGGGCGAGCGGCTGGCCAGGCGCGGGGCGTGGGTGGGCGCCGTGACGGCGGGCGCCAGGACGCATGAGGCGGGGCTGCGGGCGCTGCTGGAGGCCGGTGGGCGGGTCGTCGACCGGTCGGCGATCGCGGAGGCCGACCTGATCATCGACGGGCTCGTCGGGATCGGGGCGTCGGGGGCGCTGCGGGAGCCGTACGCGGGGCTCGCCGAGGAGGCCAACGCCGCCAGGGGCGCGATCGTGGCGGTCGACGTGCCCAGCGGGGTCGACGCGAGCAGCGGGCGGGTGGCGGGCGCGGCCGTCCGCGCGCGGGTGACCGTGACCATGGGGGCGTACAAGACGGGGTTGCTGGTCGATCCTGGCGCCGCCGTCGCGGGCGAGGTCGAGTTGGTGGACATCGGGCTGGGAGCGTACCTGCCGGACCCCGACGTCGCCGCACTCACCGCGAACGACGTCGACGACCTGCTGCCGCGCCCCGGCAAGGAGTCGGACAAGTACCGCAGGGGCGTGCTGGGCGTCGCGGCGGGCGGCGACGTGTTCACCGGGGCGGCCGTGCTGGCCGTGGGCGGCGCGCTGCGGGGCGGGGCCGGCATGGTCAGGTACGCCGGCCGGCGGGCCCCCGCCGACCAGGTGCGCGCGCACTGGCCGGAGGCCGTCGTCACGCTGCTGGACGAGCCCTCGGTCGAGCACGTCGGCCGGGTGCAGGCATGGGTGCTCGGGCCGGGCCTCGGCGTCGACCGCTGGGCCCACGAGCTGGCCGCGAGCGTGCTCGCGTCCAACGTGCCCGTGCTGATCGACGCCGACGGGCTGACGCTGGTGGCCGAGGATCGCGGGCTGCTGCGGCGGGAGGCTCCCGTACTGATCACGCCGCACGCCGGCGAGCTGGCCAGGCTGTTGCGGGCCGACCGCGACGACATCGAGGCGGCCCGGCTCGACCACGTCCGCAGGGCGGCGGCGGAGCTGGGCGTGACCGTGCTGCTCAAGGGCTCGACCACGGTCGTGGCCGAGGACGCCAGGCCGGTGCGGGTGAACACCACCGGCACGTCCTGGCTGGCCGCGGGCGGCACCGGCGACGTGCTCTCCGGCGTGGCGGGCGCGCTGCTCGCCCAGGGCCTGAGCTGCTACGACGCGGCTTCCTGCGGCGCCTTCCTGCACGGGCTGGCCGGACGGCTGGCCGCGGACGGCGCTCCCTTGGCCGCCGCCGACGTGGCCGCCGCCGTACCGGCCGCCATTCGTGCCGTGACCAGCGCGGGTCCCTGACGGCCGAGCTGCGGAATCGCGCTCGACCACCCGCGGTGAGCTGCCACACTGGAAGGATGTACCACCCGATGACGACCCCCGCCCAGGCCCGCGTCGACCTGGCCGCCATCAGGCACAACGTGGCCCTGGTCAAAGAGCTGGCGGGCGGGGCCGAGATCATGGGCGCGGTCAAGGCCGACGCCTACGGCCACGGGCTGGTGCCCACCTCCGAGGCCGTGTTGCAGGGCGGGGCGAGCAGGCTCGGCACGGCGTTCGTCAGGGAGGCGCTGGCGCTGCGCGCGGCCGGGGTGACCGCGCCGATCCTGTCCTGGCTGATCACTCCCGGCGAGCCGCTCGGCGAGGCGCTGGCCGCCGACGTCGAGCTGTCGGCCGCCGACACCCGGCTGCTCGACGAGATCGCCGCCGCCGCCAGGAGCGCGGGCCGCCCGGCCAGGCTGCACCTGGAGGCCGACACCGGCATGAGCAGGGGCGGCTCGCCGCTCGCCGCCTGGCCGGGGTTGCTGGCCAGGGCGATGGAGCTGCGGGCCGAGGGCGTCATCGAGATCGTCGGGCTCTGGTCCCACTTCGCGTGCGCCGACATTCCCGGCCACCCGTCGATCGCCCAGCAGATCGAGGCGTACGACGCGGCGCTCAAGCTGGCCGAGCAGGCCGGGGTGGCCGGCTCCCACGTGATCAGGCACCTCGCCAACTCGGCCGCCGCGCTCACGCTGCCCGCCACCCGCTACGACCTGGTCAGGCCCGGCATCGCGACGTACGGCCTGAGCCCCATCCCCGAGCTGGGCGACTTCGGCCTGCGGCCGGCCATGACGCTCGTGGCCAGGATCGGGCTGGCCAAGCGCGTCACCGAGGGCTCGGGAGTGTCCTACGGCCACCTCTACACCACCACCCGCGAGACCACGCTCGGTCTCGTGCCGCTCGGCTACGCCGACGGCGTGCTCAGGCACGCGACGGGCCGCGCCGAGGTGCTGGCGGGCGGGCGCCGCAGACGGATCGCCGGCCGGGTGTGCATGGACCAGTTCATGATCGACATGGGTGACGACCCCCTGTCGGCGGGCGACGAGGTCGTGCTCTTCGGCCCAGGTGACGGGGGGGAGCCGACCGCTCAGGAGTGGGCGGATACCCTCGGCACGATCACACATGAGATCGTGACGAGAATCGGTTCGCGCGTGCCCAGGGTCCACCACGGGTGACGCGCATGCGGCCCAGGTTCACCAAGGGTGACGTGCCCCAGGTCACCAGACGTGACGCAGGACACCTCCCGGTGGCGATGAGCGGAGAAGGATCGGGGAGATGACGACGACAACACGGCGCAGGGTAGGGATCGCCGGCGCGCTCGTCGGTGCGGCTTCCGCCGGCGTCGCGGCGGCGGCGCTGGCCAAGCGGTACGCGGTCGGCCGCATCAGGCTGCGCCCCGACACCGAGGCCAGCGAGCCGTTCGGTGAGCTGCGCGGCAGGCAGCGCACCCTCGTCACCTCCGACGGCAAGGTGCTGCACATCGAGATCGACGGCCCAGAAGACGCGCCGCTGACGGTCGTGTTCTGCCACGGCTACTGTCTCAGCCTCGAGTCGTGGCACTACCAGCGCAAGGACCTGCGGGAAAACTACCGGATCGTGCTGTGGGACCAGCGTTCCCACGGCCGCTCCCAGCGGGCCGGGGCCGACGGCAGCTCGATCGACCGCCTGGGCGACGACCTCGCCGAGGTGATCGAGAAGTACGTGCCGGGCCCGTGCGTGCTGGTCGGCCACTCCATGGGCGGCATGACGATCATGGCGCTGGCCGACCGCCATCCTGGCCTGTTCGGCGGGAAGATCCGCGCGGCGGCGCTCATCGCGACCTCCGCGGGCAAGCTGGCCGAGCTCACGCTGGGCCTGCCGGCGATGCTGTCCAAGGTCGTGCACAGGGTGGCCCCCTCCACGGTGTCGATCCTGGGCAAGGGGGGCGCGCTGGTCGACCGCACCCGCAGCGCGGGCAGCGACATCGCCTTCCTGATCACCCGCTACATCGGCTTCGGCGACGCCAAGAACATCAGCCCCACCGTCGTCGACTTCGCCGAGTCGATGATCAGGGCGACGCCCACCGAGGTGGTCGCCGACTTCTACCCGGCGCTGATGAACCACGACAAGCTCTCCGCCCTCCACGTGCTCGACGCGGTGCCCACCGCGATCGTGGTCGGCGAGCGCGACTGGCTGACCCCGCCCGAGCACAGCAGGGCCATCGCCGCCGCGCTGCCCAAGGCCCACCTCACCGAGGTGCCCGACACGTCGCATCTGATCCAGCTCGAACGTCCCGGCGTCGTCAACGACGCGCTGCGCGACCTGCTGAAGAGGGTGGAGCTCTAGTGAGGCTGGCCACCGCCGACGACATGCGGGCCTACGGCGCCCGCCTGGCCGCCCTGCTGCGGCCCGGAGACCTGCTGGTCCTGTCCGGCCCGCTGGGCGCGGGCAAGACCACGCTCGTGCAGGGCATCGCCGAAGGGCTCAAAGTACGCGGCCCGATCACCTCGCCCACGTTCGTGATCGCCAGGGTGCACCCGTCGCTGCGGCAGGGGCCGCCGCTGGTGCACGCTGACGCGTACCGGCTGGGCGGCGACCTGGAGGTCGACGACCTCGATCTCGACGCCTCGCTCGACGAGTCGGTCACCGTCGTCGAGTGGGGCGAGGGCCTGGTCGAAGGGCTGGCCGACGATCGGTTGGAGATCCACATCGACCGTGAGGCCGGCGACGAGGCCCGGATCGTGACCGTGCGCGGCGTGGGCTCCAGATGGGCCGACACGCCGTCTGATCCGCTGCAAGACTGAAACCTCCGTCAAAGTCTGGCAAATTTGGCACCCTTGACGTACCGGGCCGGAGATCTGAATCATGATCGTTGGTCAGGGATTTGCCCAGATTTTCTGGGTATCAGGAGGGGCGACATCCATACTCTTGGTGGATGCTGGGTTGCAAGACGGCAAAGTGGGGTGCGGCCTGTGCTCAGGGTCAGGCGAGTCGCGTACGCGGGAGCCATCGTCATGGTCGGTCTGACCGGCTGCACGGCCTCGGCCGATACCGATCCCACACCGACCCCGACGGTCACGGGCAGCGTCTCGCCGACCGCCACCGGCAGCCCGTCGGCCGCCACCAGGCGGACCGTCCTGGTCCAGCTCAACCCCGACCGCGTCACCGCCGGTGAGACCTCCAGGGTGTGGATCCTGGCCAACTGCCCGGTCCCGACCGGCGGGCCCGCCCACACCGGCACGGCCACGTCCAGGGCGTTCGTGAACGGCGTCACGCTCAACCCGGTCCCCGCGGCCTCGGTCACCCCCACCTCGACCGCGACGCCCGCCGCGGGCTCGCCCTGGGTGCGCGGCGAGGCGCAGGTCTCGGGAACGGTCCGGCGCGGCGACTACCGGGTCGACGTGAAGTGCGACGGCACCAACGACCTGGGCCGGGCCACGCTCAAGGTCGTGGCGGCCCCTGACGACGACGAGCCGTCCACCACCGTGCCCACCAAGGCGCCCAGGGCCGGCGGCGGGGGCACGTACGCGCAGGACGCCTCGGAGGAGTCCTCGATCCCGCTCGGGCCTGTCGGCGCGGTGCTCGCGCTGGCCCTGGCCGCGGGCGCGGGCATCGCGATCAAGCGACGCCACCGGGCGTAACGTATGGCCCGCCCAGGACGGGTGGTGCTCGCCGGCGCCGTCACCGGCCTGCTGCTGGTCGCCTTCGGCAAGGGCATGCAGACCGGCACCACCACCCCCGCGCAGGCCGCGGTCGTGCCCGAGTCCATCGACATCCCCTCGATCGACGTCGAGGCCCCGCTCATGGAGCTCGACCTGCTGAAGAACGGCGAGGTGGAGCTGCCGCCGTACGAGAAGCCGAAGGTGGCCGGCTGGTACACCGGCAGCGCCGTGCCCGGCGAGAAGGGCGCCTCGGTGATCATCGGCCACGTCGACACCAAGACCGCGCCCGCCGTGTTCTACAAGCTCAGGCAGTTACGCAAGGGAGAGACCGTCAAGGTCGAGCGCAGCGACGGCAAGGTCGTGAGCTACAAGGTGGACTCGATCGAACAGGTGCACAAGGACGACTTCCCCGCCCAGCGCGTGTACGTCGAGGACGGACTCAAGCTGGTAACGTGCGGCGGCAAGTTCGACTACGCCAAGGGCGAATACCTCGACAACATCATCGTGTACGCCTCCCAGGTCTGAGAGCAGATGACCGGCACCTCCGCCGATACCGGCACCCACACCTCCAACGCGCCCACCTCCAACGCGCCCACCTCCAACCCGCCCGCCACCGGAGCCCGCGTGCCCTGGCACGAGGTGCACCCGAAGGCGCGGGCGGCGGTCGAGGAGTTCCTCGGCGGACCCGTGGCCGAGGCCGTCACCCAGGCGGGCGGTTTCTCCCCGGCCGCCGCCGTGCGGCTGCGTACGACGGACGGCACGCGCGCCTTCGTCAAGGCCGTCGGCCCCGAGCCGAACCCCGACAGCGTGCGCATCTACCGTTCCGAGCTCAAGATCGCCGCCGCCCTCCCGGAGACCGTGCCCGCCCCGAGGCTGCTGACCGGGTTCGAGCTGGAGGGCTGGGTCGTGCTGGTCTTCGAGGACGTCGAGGGCCGCCATCCCGAGCAGCCCTGGCGGCGTGACGAGCTCGACCGGGTGCTGACGGCGGTCAAGGACATGTCGCGGGTGCTCACCCCGTCACCCATCGACGCGCCCCCGATCGCCGAGGTGTTCGGGGAGTCGTTCCAGGGCTGGCGGCGCCTGCTGCGGGAGGACACCGCGGGCCTCGACCCCTGGGCGCTGCGCCACCTGGGCGAGCTGGCCGAGCTGGAGTCGGGCTGGGTCGCCGCGGCGGCGGGCGACAGCCTGGTCCACGCCGACCTGCGGGCCGACAACGTCCTGCTCACCGGCGACCGCGTCTACATCGTGGACTGGCCGTGGGCCTGCCTCGGCGCGCCCTGGTTCGACCTGGTCGGCATGCTGCCGTCGGTGGGCATGCAGGGCGGCCCGGCGGCGGAGGAGGTGTTCGACCCGCCAGGCGACGAGGTCACCTCGGTGCTGGCCGCGGTGACCGGCTATCTTGTTCGCCAGTCCCGCCTGGCTGACCCGCCGGGACTGCCCACGCTCAGGGCGTTCCAGCGGGCGCAGGGCGTGGTGGCCCTGGAGTGGCTGAAAAGGCGTACCGGCTGGGTGTGACCCGCGTGGCGGGTAGGCTAAACAGTCGTGCTGGTCCTGGCCTTTGATACCGCGACGCCCGCCGTCACCGCCGCGCTGCACGACGGGCAGCGCGTGCTCGCCGAGTCGACCACGATCGACGCCCGGCGGCACGGCGAGCTGCTCGTCCCCACGATCGAACGCGTGCTGACCGAGGCGGGCGCGTCGCTGCGCGAGGTGACGGCCATCGTGGCGGGCAGCGGCCCCGGCCCCTACACGGGGTTGCGCGTCGGGCTGATGACGGCGCAGGGCCTGTCCACCACGCTGGGCGTGCCGGCGTACGGCATCTGCACGCTCGACGCCGTCGCCTACGCCGGCGGGCTCGCCGAGCCCTTCCTCGTGGCCACCGACGCGCGGCGCAAAGAGGTGTTCTGGGCCCGCTACTCCGACCTGCGCACCCGCCTCGACGGGCCCTTCGTGGACCGGCCCGCCGACGTCCCGGTGGCGGGGCTGCCGGTCCTGGGCGCCGGCGCGCAGCTCTACGCCGACCTCCTGGGCGGCGGCGCGGGCGCGCCGCCCTACCCCTACGCGGGCGCGCTGGCGGGTCTGGCGGCCGAGCGGCTCGGCGCGGGCGTCCCGCTCGACCCGCCCCGCCCGATCTACCTGCGCAGGCCCGACGCGGTGCTGCCGGGAGCGCCCAAGAGGGTGACGGCGTGATGCTCAGGCCGATGACCGAGGCCGACCTGCCGGAGGTCATGGCGATCGAGCAGGCCACGTTCCCGCTCGACGCGTGGAGCGAGGGCATGATGCGTGGCGAGCTGGCCGAGATGCCCCGCACCCGCCACTACGTGGTGGCCCTGGTCGACGGCGAGATCGTGGCCTACGCCGGGCTCGCCGCCGCGGCCGACCAGGCCGACGTGCAGACCATCGCCGTCCTGGAGAGACACCAGGGCGCGGGCATCGGCAGCGCCATGCTGACCGCGCTGCTGGCCGAGGCGGGCCGCAGGGGCGCGCGGGAGATCTTCCTGGAAGTACGCGCCGACAACCCGCGCGCGCAGGCGGTCTACCGGCACTTCGGGTTCGAGGAGATCGGCACCCGCCGCCGCTACTACGACGACGGCACCGACGCGATCATGATGAGGAGGGGGCTGGGTGACTGACGAACCCCTGGTCCTGGGCATCGAGACGTCCTGCGACGAGACCGGCATCGGCATCGTCAGAGGGCACACCCTGCTGGCCAACACGATCGCCTCCAGCATGGACGAGCACGCCAGATACGGCGGGGTGGTGCCCGAGGTCGCCTCCCGCGCCCACCTGGAGGCCATGACGCCCACCGTGGAGGCCGCGCTGGCCGAGGCCGGGCTGAAGTTCTCCGACATCGACGCCGTCGCCGTGACGGCCGGTCCTGGGCTCGCGGGGGCGCTGCTGGTCGGCGTGGCCGCGGCCAAGTCGTACGCGCTGGGCCTGGGCGTGCCCCTCTACGGAGTCAACCATCTGGCCGCCCACGTCGCCGTCGACCAGCTCGAACACGGCCCGCTGCCCAAGCCGTGCATCGCCATGCTGGTCTCGGGCGGGCACTCGTCGCTGCTGCTCGTGCCTGACGTGGCCGAAGACGTGATCTCGCTCGGCTCCACCGTCGACGACGCGGCGGGAGAGGCGTTCGACAAGGTCGCCCGGGTGCTCGGGCTGCCGTTCCCCGGCGGACCGCACATCGACAGGGCCGCCCGCGACGGGGCGCGCGCGGCGATCGCCTTCCCGCGCGGGAAGATCGACGACGGCACGCTCGACTTCTCCTTCTCCGGGCTCAAGACGGCCGTGGCGCGCTGGGTCGAGGCCCGTGAGGCGTCGGGCGAGTCCATCCACGTGCCCGACGTGGCCGCCTCCTTCCAGGAGGCCGTGGTCGACGTGCTGACCCGCAAGGCGTTGCAGGCGTGCCGGAAATACGACGTGCACGACCTGCTGATCGGCGGTGGCGTGGCGGCCAACTCGCGACTGCGGGCGCTGGCGCAGGAGCGGTGCGACGCGGCCGGCGTACGGCTGCGGGTGCCCAGGCCCGGGTTGTGCACCGACAACGGCGCCATGGTGGCGGCACTCGGGTCCGACCTGGTGGCGGCCGGTGTCACGCCCTCCACGCTGGAGATCCCGGCCGACTCCTCGCTGCCCGTCACGACCGTGCACGTCTGAGACCGTCCACCACGGGCACTGCGGCGGTGGGCCGGGTGCCGCGCCGGTGGCGCCCGCGCGTGCGGCACCGGCGCGGGTCGCCACGGCAGGGGGCGGCTGGTCAGTCCTTCGGGCGGGTGGGGCGCAGGAGGGCCTCGGCGAGGGCCAGCATGGTCTCCTCCAGGGCGCCCAGGCGCTTGGTCAGGTCGTCGGCGGCCGGCTGGACGATGCCGGTCACCGTGCCGGCCAGCTCGTCGCAGTCGGGGCGGGACCTGACGAGGTCGGTGAGCGCCTCGGTGGCGGCGGTCAGGCGTTCGGCCTGATCGGCCTGCTCGCCGATGTGAGACTTGAGCAGCTCGCCGACCTGCTCCTGGATGTCCAGCGCGGCGGGGATGCGGTCGACGCGCTCGCCGACGGCCTCGATGCGGTCGTCCACCGACTCCAGGCGCTCGCCGGCCTGCTCGGCCCGCGTCGCCAGGCCGTTGAGGTGGGTGTCGAGGCCGCGGAAGCGGGTGTCGAGCCCGCCGAATTGGCCGTCGATCGTGTCGAAGCGGCTGCTCATGTGCTCTTCGGCCTCGACCAGCCGCTCGTCGATGGCGTCGATCTGGCCGTCGAGCTTGTTGAAGCGGCCCTCGTTGCGGGTGGCGATCTCGCCGACGTGCCGGTCGTTGGTCGCCATGCGCTCGTCGAGCGAGGTGAAACGGGCGTCGACGCGTACGTCGAGGGCGTCGAAGCGGTCGTCGTGGCGGCCCAGGTGCCCGTCGAGGGTGCCCAGCCGCTTGTCGACCGCGCCGAGCTGGCCGTCCATGGACGTGAGGCGCTTGTCCACGCCGCCGATGCGGCTGTCGAACCCGTCGAGCCTGGTGTCGATGTCGGCCAGGCACTCGTCGGCGGACTCGAGGCGGCTGTCGAACCCGGTGAGCCTGGTGTCGAGGCCGGTGAGCTTGCCCTCGGCCCGGTCGAGCCGGGCGTCCACGCCGCTCAGCCGGGCCGCCAGGCGCTGCTCGCTCTCGCCGAGTTGCACGGCGACGTGCCGGTCGGTCTCGTCGAGGCGGGTGACGAGGCGCTGCTCGACGCCGGACAGGCGGGCGGTGAACTGCTCGTCGGCCTCCTTGAGCCGGGCCACGAGGCGCTCGTCGGCCTCCAGGAGGGCCGTGGCGAGGCGTTGGTCGGTCTCGTCGAGCCGGCCGCCGAGCCGCCGGTCCGTGTCGTCGAGACGCGTGCTCAGGCGTTCGCCGGTCTCGTCGAGGCGGGTGCCGAAGTGCTGCTCCGTGGCGTCGAGGCGGGTGGCGACGTGCTGCTCGGCGGCCTCGACCCTGCCGGTGACCTGTTCGACCGTCTCGCGCAGGCGTTCCGTGACGCTCTCCGAGAGGTCGCCGACCACGACCTCGACCCGGTCGGTACGTGACGTCAGCTCGGCCATCGACTTGTCGAGCCGGGTGAAGCGGCTGGCGGCGGCCTCCATGCTGGAGTTGAGCCCGGCCAGGGTGGCGGCGAAGTCGGACATCCCCTTGGTGATGCCGTCGGTGGTCTCCAGCACCGACTGCAACCGGTTGAGCGCCTCTTCGACGCCCTCGCCCATGGTGCCCAGATCGGTCCACAGGTTCGGCAGGTCGGACACCGGCGCCACCCGGGCGTCCACGTCGCCCACCCGCTCGCCGACGGCGTCGACGTGGTCGCGCACGGCCTCCATGTGCTGCGCCAGGCCCTCCGCCCACATCGGCGGCTTGGCGGAGATCTCGTCGAGCCGCCCGCTGACCGTCTCCAGGGTGCCGCTCAGCCCGCCCAGCTCGCGCTCGCGCACCTCGCGCAGCAGCCACTCCATGCCTTCGAGCCGCTGGCGGATCTCGTCGAGCACGGCTCCCTGGGTGCGCTGCTCGTAGACGTGGTCCTGGGCGGCGCGGGCGAGCAGGTCGCGCATCCTCTTGGGGACGACGTCGGCGTTGTACGCGCCCGGTTGGAGAAGGGTGGTGTGATTGGAATGGTCCACCGAAAGCTCCTTCGCTCGCCGACGGTCTGCTGCGCAGCGGTGGGGTAGGTCAGGTTCATATGGGAAAGCGAGAACGCGGCTAACCGCGATAGAGGGCGAACTCCCGCCCGCCCACCTTAGCCTTTCGATCAAGGTCCGTCAGGGCTGAATTGAAAGATCGCGATTATCGTACGGATGGCCGGATTCGGTGATTCGGGCAGGTGAGAGGTCCTTGCAGAGGATTACCGAGGGTTTGTCGAGAATCCTGGTCAGAATGACGACCAGGGAATTCGGGCCGCTGAGCCGCAAATCGGTGCGCAGGCGTTCGATGTCGACGGCGGAGCCGCGCTTCTTGATGGTGACATTACCGATTTGTCGTTCCCGAAGGGCGGCGCGGAGTTTCTTCAGGGAGAAGGGGAGGACGTCCTCTACTTCGTATCCGGCCGCCCATGGGGTGGTCGCCGGGGCGTCGGCCGTGACGTACGCGATCATCGGGTCGAGCAGCCGCCCGCCCACCAGTTCGGCGACCTCGCCCACCAGGTGCGCGCGGATGGCGGCCCCGTCGGGCTCGTAGACGTAGCGGCCCGGCGGGCCGACCGGGGCGCGGACGCCGGCGGCCGTCAGCGTGTGGCCCCCGGGCAGCAGGGTGGCGCGCCTGCCTCCGCCCTGCCCGGTCCAGAGCGTGGCCTCCTTGACCTCCCCCTTGTACGAGATCCACTCGGCCTCGGCCCTCTCGGGGATGAACTCGTACGGGAGGCCGGGGGCGACCTTGAGACAGGCCAGACCGGCGCGGGAGATCAGGCCGAGCACCACGGGCCAGGGCGGCGAGTAGGCCATCGGGTCGAACGTCCGGCCCCTGCCCGTGCGCCGGGCCGGATCGGCGAACAGCACGTCGTAGTTCTCGGGGCGTACCTCGGCCGCGTCGGCGACGCTCACCGTCACCCGGTCGGCCAGGCCAAGCGCCTCCGCGTTGGCCCGGGCCACGGCGACGGTCAGCGGGTCGGTGTCCACGGCGCTCACCGTGCACCCGGCGCGGGCCAGCGCGAGCAGGTCGCCCCCGATGCCGCAGCAGGCGTCCACGACGCGCGGGGCGCCGCCGTGCAGGGCGAGCAGGCGGCGGGCGCGGTGCTCGGCGACCTCGGCGCGGGTGGACTGTTCCAGGCCGTGCGGCGTGAAGAACATCCGGCCGGCGTCCGCGCCGAACTTGGCCCTGGCCCGCTGTCTGAGCCCCGCCTGGGTGAGGGCGGCGGAGGTGAGCCCGGCGTCGTACGTCTTGCGCAGGGTGGTGGCGGCGACGACCGGGTCGGCGCCCGTCAGCTCCCCGGCCTCCGCGAGAGCCCGCCGGCCGCGCGGGGTCAGCAACTCGGTGAAGGCGTCGAGGTCCACGTCACCCGACGTTAGCGCCACGGCACGCCCGCCCTGTCATGTGCGGTCGTCAGGGGGCCCGCCAGGGGGTCCGCTGTGACGGAACGGCGCTGGAGCGGCGAGGTGCGGGTGTGGGACGTTCGCGCACGTGGAAGACTGGGTTACGGGGCCGCCGCCGCGCAGGTCCGTTCCGCTGGGGCGCTCGCCCGTCTGATCGCTCTCAGCAGACGCGTTCGTGTTGACTGTCAAGCCCCTCTTGCATATGTTTCCTGTTGGCACTCTCCCCTTGAGAGTGCCAACGTGCGACGAGGCAGGTCTGACACCCGCGACGGCAGGCCGGGCTGGTCGCCTCTTCTAGATCATTCAAATCTGAAGGGGAGGTCCGATCGTGACGACCGCCACCAAGGTTCCCGTTAAGCCGCTCGGCGACCGCATCGTGGTTCAGCCGCTGGAGGCCGAGCAGACCACCGCTTCCGGCCTGGTCATCCCTGACACCGCCAAGGAGAAGCCGCAGGAGGGCAAGGTCCTCGCGGTGGGCCCGGGCAACTGGGACGAGGACGGCGACAAGCGGATTCCGCTCGACGTCTCGGAGGGCGACATCGTCCTCTACAGCAAGTACGGCGGCACCGAGGTCAAGTACGGCGGCGAGGACTACCTCGTGCTCTCCGCCCGCGACGTTCTCGCGATCATCGAGAAGTAGGCCGGATGTGTCGAGCCCCGGGCGCTCTTGAGGGCGGCCGGGGCTTTCGACGCCAGGAGAGGACTCTCAGCAATGGCGAAGATCCTGGAGTTCGACGAGGGTGCCCGCCGCGCGCTTGAGCGCGGCGTGAACGCCCTCGCGGACGCCGTGAAGGTTACCCTCGGCCCGCGTGGCCGCAACGTCGTCATCGACAAGAAGTTCGGTGCGCCGACGATCACGAACGACGGTGTCACCATCGCTCGTGAGATCGAGCTGGAGGAGCGCTACGAAAACCTCGGCGCCCAGCTCGCCAAGGAAGTTGCCACCAAGACCAACGACGTCGCGGGCGACGGCACCACCACCGCGACCGTCCTGGCCCAGGCCATGGTCCGCGAGGGCCTGCGCAACGTGGCGGCCGGCGCCTCGCCGCTGTCGCTCAAGCGCGGCATCGACAAGGCCGCCAAGGCGATCAGCGACAAGCTGCTCGCCAGCGCCCGGCCGGTCGAGGACAAGAAGGAGATCGCCAATGTGGCCACGATCTCCGCTCAGGACGCGCAGATCGGCGACCTGATAGCCGAGGCGTTCGACAAGGTGGGCAAGGACGGTGTGCTCACCGTCGAAGAGTCCAACGCCATGGGCATGGAGCTCGAGTTCACCGAGGGCATGCAGTTCGACAAGGGTTACCTGTCGGCCTACATGGTGACCGACCCCGAGCGGATGGAGTCGGTCCTGGAGGACGCTTACATCCTGCTCACCCAGGGCAAGATCTCCTCCATCGCGGACTTCCTGCCGCTGCTGGAGCAGATCGCCCAGACGAAGAAGCCGCTGCTCGTGGTGGCCGAGGACGTCGAGGGCGAGGCCCTGGCCGTGCTCGTTACCAACAAGATCCGCGGCACCTTCACCTCCGTGGCCGTCAAGGCCCCGGGCTTCGGCGACCGCCGCAAGGCAATGCTCCAGGACATCGCCATCCTCACCGGCGGCCAGGTCGTCAGCGAGGAGGTCGGCCTCAAGCTCGAGCACGTCGGCCTCGAGGTGCTCGGCACGGCCCGCCGCGTCGTGGTGACCAAGGACAACACCACGATCGTCGACGGCGCCGGTGACCAGGCGGCCATCGAAGACCGCGTCAAGGAGATCAGGCTCGCCATCGAGCAGTCCGACTCCGACTGGGACCGCGAGAAGCTGCAGGAGCGCCTGGCCAAGCTCGCCGGCGGCGTGTGCGTGCTGCGGGTCGGCGCCGCCACCGAGGTGGAGCTGAAGGAGAAGAAGCACCGCCTCGAGGACGCGATCTCCGCGACGCGCGCCGCGATCGAGGAGGGCATCGTCTCCGGCGGCGGCTCCGCGCTGATCCACATCTCGAAGGACATCGACGACCTCGGCCTGACGGGCGACGAGGCCACGGGCGTCGCCATCGTGCGCCGTGCCCTGGTCGAGCCGGCACGCTGGATCGCCGAGAACGCCGGCCTCGAGGGCTACGTGGTCACGCACAAGGTGGCCGAGCTGGAGCCGGGTCACGGCCTCAACGCCGCGACCGGCGAATACGGCAACCTGCTCGACCAGGGCGTCAGCGACCCGGTGAAGGTCACCCGCTCGGCCGTGCAGAACGCGGCCTCGATCGCGGGCATGCTCCTCACCACCGAGGTGCTCGTGGTGGACAAGCCCGAGGAGGAGGCCCCGGCCGCCGGCCAGGGTCACGGCCACGGCCACTGACCGCTCTCTTCCGCCGTCCGTACGGCCCGCACCCGCTGGGGTGCGGGCCGTACGGCATTTCCGGCCCGTCCACGGGCTCCTGAAAGCCTGGACCAGGGCCGGGTGGCCCAACCGGGGCTGAGTGGCCCGACCAGGGCTGGGTGACCCCACCAGGGCCGGGTGGCCCGCAGGTGGTCACCCACGTGGCCGTCAGCGGCACGTGCCCCTGTGGCCGCCGGCGGCGTCTTCCGCCACGGGTGCCCCCAGCCGCGAGGTGCCTTCAGTCGCGAGGTGGCTCTGGGGCCGCGGGGATCTGGAGCTCCTGGAGGTCAGGGGTGAATGAGGGGAAGGTTTCGACCTTCGATGCCGCAGGTGGGGATGTGGGGAAGTGTGGAGAAAGGGGTGATTAGCCGAGTAAACCGGGAACGCGGGATAAGCGTCTGGGGTCTGACAAATATCGTGCATTCCGGGTTATCCCCTGAAACATTATGTCAATGATAAGCCTTAGTGTGGTCGGCCGATTACTGGTCGTTATCGTCGCTTCAATGTGACCAATCCGTATCCGTTCGCCATGACGACAGGCCCGATCAGTACGGGCATCATGCCTATCGTGAGCGAGGGAAGCGTCGCCGACGCCAAAATTGGGGTAAGGCTCGCGTCGAGACTTCCGGCACGGACGGATGACTCCGACCTAAGAGAACTGACGAGCCTCGCTGTGCAGGGAGATCGCAGTGCGATCGAATCCCTGCTCGGCGAGTTGCGTCCGATGGTGGTGCGGTATTGCCGTGCCAGGCTGGGCAGGGTTTCTGGGCAATATCACATTGCCGATGACGTGGCCCAGGAGGTGTGCATCGCGGTGTTGTCCGCGTTGCCGCGGTACCGCGACATGGGGCGCCCTTTCGCGTCGTTCGTGTTCGGGATCGCCTCGCACAAGGTGGCCGATGCGCTGCGCAGTTCGGTGCGCTCGGCCGTACCGACCCAGGATCTGCCCGACGGGCCCGACGACGGGCCGGGGCCAGAGGAGACGGTGGTCCGCTACATCGAGGTCGAGCACGCCCGCAGGCTCCTGGCCAGGCTGCCGGACAACCAGCGGGAGTTGCTGCTCCTGCGGGTGGTGTCGGGGCTGTCCGCCGAGGAGACCGGTAATGTACTCGGCATGTCACCAGGAGCCGTCCGCGTCGCCCAGCATCGGGCGCTGGCCAGACTGCGGCAGATGGCCGAGCTGGAGTCGGCTTGACCCCAGAGGACGAGACCGATGCGCTGCTCGACGCGCTCGGTCGTGGCGAGCGGCCCGACTCGGACGATCGAGCAGTGCGGTTGCTGGCCGCGCTGCTCGATGACGTCGGTCAGCGGCGCTCTTCGGTGTCGATGACGCCGTCGACGTAGCCTCTGGCGTAGTCCCAGCTCACGTAGTCGGCGGGGTCGGGGTGGAAGGCCGGCTCGTGCACCTGCGGCTGGCCTTTCTCGATCATCTGTTTCAGGTTGCCGCGCAGCAGCTCCCAGTCGAAGAAGTGCTGCTCACCGCACTCCGGGCAGTCGAGCACGAGCCCCAGCACTCCCTGTGGTTCGAGCAGGGAGCGGAAGACCTCGACGTCGGCGAGGTCGGTGATGGCCTCGTCGCGTTCGGCCGCTGTCAGTGGCTCGGCGTCGTCGAGTGCGCCCATCGCCGAGGAAGGGTCGTTCGGGTCGTCCGCGAACGGATCGCGGGGGACGTCTTCCAGCACCTTCCCACCATATGACCGAAGCGGCCCGCGCGGTGGGGATTACCTCAGCCATCCGCGTCTGGCTGCCTCGACACCTGCGTGAAAGCGGGACTGAGCGCCCAACTCGGTCATCGCGTCGGCGAACCTCGCGCGGACGGTGCGTACCGAGACGCCGAGCTGCCGGGCGATCGACTCGTCGCACAGGCCCTGCGCGGCCAGGCGCAACACCTGGGTCACGCCGTCGCCCCGGTGGCTCCACGGCAGCGGTACGGCGCGGGCCCACAGCTCGTCGAACAGGGAGCACAGCACGCCCACGACGACCGAGGTGCGGACGAGGTAGAAGTTGTAGGCGTGGTCGGGCAGGTTGCCGCCCCAGTGCGCGGGCAGCCCCGCCACCTCGGGCCCGACGGTCATGAACCAGCTCGGCACCCGGTCGAGCGTGCGTACCATGCCGCCGGCGTCGATCAGGCTGGTGAGCTGGTCGCGGACGCCGGGCAGCAGGAGAGTGGAGACCGGAATGATCGCGTGAACGGTGAGCAGGTTTCGTTTTTGCGCATCAATCCATGGATCCGCAAATTTCCGGGCAAAATCCGTCATGGTGCGCTCGTCTGGAATCGCGGTGACTAATTTCAACGGCGGCGACTGCGACTGCACGGCAATGCCGACCACGCTCTCGTACAGGATGTCGGCCCCGCTCGCCATCTCCACCGTGAAAGGGCCGCTGCGGTAGTCGCGGCCGGCGTCGTAGTCGCGGATCAGGCCGCGGATGGAACCGAGCGCCGAATCGATCCTGCGGCTCTCCTCGGCCAGGTGGTCGAGGCGGTCGGCGATCACCCGGCCCAGCGCCGCGGCGGGGTGCCTGGCGAGATACTGGCCGGACTGCACGTCGATCACGCCGAGCTTGACGAGATCGTCCAACTGGCGGCCGACCATGTCGACGGGGCCGTCCATCGCTTGTGCCAGATCGGAGCGCGTCGCCCTGTGCAGGCGCAGCACCGCGGAGTAGAGCGCGGTCTGGGCCGGATCGAGACCCAGCGTCTCAAAGGGATCGGAAGCGATTTGGGGCTGGTTGTGCATTACGGGCGGCTCCGTCGGGGGTTCACGGGCGTGTCGCGAGGATAGCTCCGAAGTCCGTCGCTGTCCGCTCGTTGGGCTGACTCGTTCCAAGCAGCGTGCAGCTTCGTGCAGTTGCACGTATTCACATTGCGAATGTGCCGTTGCGTAACGCAGGCTTTACCTAGCGTCGGCACCCAGCTCATGGGCCCGGCGGCGCAGGCCATCAGGACGCGGAGGGGGGTCCGGTGGCGTGGGGCGCCGCCCGCCAGGGGTGCCGGTGGCCGGTGGATGGGGCGGATCACCGACCGTCCCATCCACCGGCGCGGCGGATGCCGGGAGTACGACGGACTGTGGGGGTCATCGTCCTCCCGGCATCAGTGCCTTTTGGAGCCTCCCGGCATCAGTGCCTTTTGGAGACAGGCCCTAGACTTGGCTCAATCAGCTCAAGGCAGGAGGGGCCGCGGCATGTCCAAGTTCACCGAAATGGGATTGACCTTCGACGACGTGCTGCTGGTGCCCGCTTATTCCGACCTGCAGCCCGGTGAGGCCGACACCCGCTCCCGCCTGTCCCGAGGCATCACGTTGTCCATCCCCCTGGTCTCCGCGGCCATGGACACCGTGACCGAGGCCCGCATGGCGGTCGCCATGGCGCGACAGGGCGGCATCGGCGTCCTCCACCGTAATCTGCCGGTCGAAGAGCAGGCCCAGCAGGTCGACCTGGTCAAGCGGTCAGAGGCCGGCATGGTCACCAACCCGGTGACGTGCAGCCCCGACGACACGCTGGCCGACGTGGAGCGGTTGTGCGCCACGTACCGGATCTCCGGGGTGCCGGTGACCGACGTGTCCGGCACGCTCGTCGGCATCGTGACCAACCGCGACATGCGTTTCGAGCACGACCACTCGCGGCCCGTCCGCGAGGTCATGACCAAGATGCCGCTGGTCACGGCCCCGGTGGGGGTCTCGCGTGACGACGCGTTCACCCTGCTCAGACAGAACAAGATCGAGAAGCTGCCGCTCGTCGACGGCGAGGGCAGGCTGCGCGGCCTGATCACGGTCAAAGACTTCACCAAGAGTGAGCAGTATCCGCTTTCCACGAAAGACGCCGACGGCCGGCTCGTGGTCGGGGCGGCCGTGGGCGTCGGCGGCGACGCCGAGCTGCGCGCCAAGGCGCTCATCGAGGCCGGGGTCGACGTCGTGGTCGTCGACGTGGCGCACGGCCACTCCAGGGGCCTGGCCGACATGATCGCCAAGGTCAAGGCCAACAGCAAGGTCGACGTCATCGGCGGCAACATCGCGACCAGGGCCGGCGCCCAGATGCTGATCGACGCGGGCGCCGACGCGGTCAAGGTGGGCGTGGGCCCCGGCTCCATCTGCACCACCCGCGTGGTGGCCGGGGTCGGCGCGCCGCAGGTCACCGCCATCTACGAGGCGTCGAAGGCGGCCGGCCCCGCCGGGGTGCCGGTGATCGGCGACGGCGGCCTGCAATACTCCGGCGACATCGTCAAGGCGATCGCCGCCGGAGCCGACACGGTCATGCTGGGCTCGCTGCTCGCCGGGTGCGAGGAGTCGCCCGGTGATCTGATCTTCATCAACGGCAAGCAGTTCAAGTCGTACCGGGGCATGGGCTCGCTCGCCGCCGTACGCAACCGCGAGCGCGGCGGCACCTCCTTCAGCAAGGATCGCTACGCCCAGGCCGAGGTCGGCGGCGAGGACAAGTACATCCCCGAGGGCATCGAGGGTCAGGTGCCCTACCGCGGCCCGGTGGCGGCCGTCGCCCACCAGCTCATCGGCGGGCTGCGCCAGGGCATGTGGTACGCCGGCTGCCGCACGATCGACCAGATGCACACCGACTGCGAGCTCATGCCGATCACGGCGGCGGGCCTCAAGGAGAGTCACCCCCACGACATTCAGATGACCGTGGAAGCTCCGAACTATCACAGAAGGTAAGCGCATGACTCAGCAGGTGGAGATCGGCCGGGGCAAGACCGGTCGGCGGGCGTACGCGCTCGACGAGATCGGCCTGGTGCCCTCGCGGCGTACCCGCGACCCGGAGGAGGTCTCGATCGCCTGGCAGATCGACGCCTACCGGTTCGAGCTGCCCGTGGTCGTCGCTCCCATGGACAGCGTGGTCTCGCCGGCCACCGCCATCGAGATCGGCCGGCTGGGCGGCCTGGCGCCGCTCGACCTCGAAGGGCTCTGGACGCGATACGAAGAGCCGCTGCCGCTGCTGGAGGAGTGCGCCGCCCTCGACCAGGCGGCGGCCACCAAGCGGCTCCAGGAGATCTACGCGGCGCCGATCAAGGAAGAGCTGATCGGCCGCCGCATCGAGGAGATCCGCGCCTCCGGGGTGACCACCGCCGTGCGGCTGTCGCCGCAGCGCACGGTGCAGTACCACAAGACCGTGATCGACGCGGGTGTCGACATCTTCGTCATCCGCGGCACGACGGTCTCGGCCGAGCACGTCTCGGGGCGGGCCGAGCCGCTCAACCTCAAGCAGTTCATCTACGAGCTCGACGTGCCGGTCATCGTGGGCGGCTGCGCCACCTACACCGCCGCCCTGCACCTGATGCGCACCGGCGCGGCCGGCGTGCTGGTGGGCTTCGGCGGGGGCGCCTCGCACACGACGCGCAACGTGCTGGGCGTGGCCGTGCCGATGGCCACCGCGATCTCCGACGTCGCCGCGGCGCGACGCGACTACATGGACGAGTCCGGCGGGCGCTACGTGCACGTGATCGCCGACGGCGGCATGGGCACCTCCGGCGACATCGCCAAGGCCATCGCCTGCGGGGCCGACGCCGTGATGGTGGGTTCGCCGCTGGCCCGCGCGGCCGAGGCGCCCGGGCACGGGTTCCACTGGGGTTCGGAGGCGCACCACCCGGATCTGCCGCGCGGGCGGCGGGTCGCGTTCGGGACGGTGGGGACGCTGGAGCAGATCCTGCACGGGCCCTCCAGCGTGGCCGACGGGTCGATGAACCTCATGGGGGCGCTCAAGCGCACCATGGCCTCGACCGGCTACTCCGACATCAAGGAGTTCCAGCGGGTGGAGGTCGTCGTCGCGCCGATCCAGCGCTGATCCCTCCGCCACGTCCGTGGCTCCGCCGTACCTTCCCGGCGGCGGAGGCCGCGGCATAGGGTTCCTGCCATGGATTCCGTTGAGGAGAGAATCGCCCGGCTTGAGCAGCAGGTGGCCGAACTCCAGCGGTATCTGGGCGTCGACGCCCAGACCCCGGACGGACAGGGGCTTCCGCCGGACTTCTACCAGGCACTGCGCCAGGGCAAGACGATCACGGCCATCGCGATCTACCGGAAGGCGACGGGCGCCTCGCTGAAGGTCGCCAAGAACACCGTGGAGGCCATGCAGCGCAGGGCCGCCCTCGACCGCTGAGCGGGCATGTCCGAGATCGAGCGGGTGTTCCGCGAGGAGTACGGCCGGGCGGTCGCCGTCCTCGTACGCGTCTTCGGCGACATCGACCTCGCCGAGGAGGCGGTCCAGGACGCGTTCACCGTGGCGCTGCGCCGCTGGCCCGAGTCCGGCAGGCCGCCCAGCCCCGCGGGATGGATCATCACCACCGCGCGCAACCGGGCCGTCGACCGCCTGCGCAGGGAGTCGGCGCGGCCGGGGAAGCACGCGCAGGCGGCGCTCCTGAACGCCCCCGCCGAACCCCTGGACGAGGGGCCGGTCCACGACGACCGGCTGCGGCTGATCTTCACCTGCTGCCATCCGGCGCTGGCCACGCACGCGCGGGTGGCGCTCACGCTGCGGCTGCTGGGCGGTCTCACCACGGCCGAGATCGCCCGCGCCTTCCTGGTGCCCGAGCCGACCATGGCCCAGCGGCTGGTCAGGGCCAAGGGCAAGATCCGGGACGCGCGCATCCCGTACCGGCTGCCGCGCGCCGCCGACCTGCCTGAACGGCTGCGGTCGGTGCTGGCGGTGGTCTACCTGATCTTCAACGAGGGTTACACGGCCGGCTCCGGCGACCGGCTCGTCCGCGCGGAGCTGTGCGCCGAGGCCATCAGGCTCGGGCGGCTGCTGGCCGCGTTGCTGCCGGACGAGCCCGAGGTCGTGGGGCTGCTCGCGCTCATGGTGCTCATCGACGCGCGGCGCGCGGCGCGTACGGGGCCGGGCGGTGAGCTGGTGCCGCTGGCCGAGCAGGACCGGGAGCTGTGGAACCGGGGGCTCGTCGAGGAGGGGCAGGCCCTCGTACGGTGGTGCCTGCGGCTCGACCGGCCGGGGCCGTACCAGGTGCAGGCGGCCGTCAACGCCGTGCACAGCGACGCGGCCCGCGCCGGGGACACCGACTGGGGGCAGATCCTGCGGCTGTACGACCTGCTGCTGACGTTCGACCCGAGCCCGGTGGTGGCGCTGAACCGGGCGGTGGCGGTGGCCGAGGTCGAGGGGCCCGCGACGGCTTTGCGGCTGCTTGACGGGCTCGATGAGGTGGATGGGTACTACCTGTTCCATGCCGTACGGGCCGACCTGCTGCGGCGGGCAGGGCGTACGGCGGAGGCCGCCCAGGCGTACGAGGCGGCCATCGCCCGCTCCGGAAACGAGGTGGAGCGGGAGTTCCTGCGGGGGAGGATGTGATGGCGGTGCCACGGGTGTGCGTGGTCACGGGAGGCAACCGGGGGATCGGGCGGGAGATCGCCCGGCAGCTCGCGCTCAACGGCGACCTCGTGGTGCTGACCGCCCGTGACCTGGGCAAGGCCGAGAAGGCGGTCGGCGAGCTGGGCGGCGGGACGGTGGAGGCGCGCCGCCTCGACGTGGCGGATCCCGGGTCCGCGCGGAGCTTCGCCAGGGAGCTGGCTGACGCTCATGGGCGGGTCGACGTCCTGGTCAACAACGCGGCCATTCACTACGACACCTGGCAGCGGGCCTCCGACGCGGATCTCACGGTGGTCAGGGAGGCGCTGGAGACGAACCTCCTGGGCGCGTGGCAGGTGACGCTGGCGCTGCTGCCGCTGCTGCGGGCCTCGGGGCACGCGCGGGTGGTGAACGTCTCCAGCGAGCTGGGGTCGCTGGCCTCGATGGGGGCGGGGAACCCGGCGTACGCGGTGTCCAAGGCCGGGCTGAACGCGCTGACCAGGATCCTGGCGGCCGAGTTGCGCGGCGAGGGGATCCTGGTCAACGCCGTGTGCCCCGGGTGGGTGGCGACCGACATGGGCGGTCCCGGCGGGCGGCCGGTGGCCGAGGGGGCGCGCAGCGTGCTGTGGGCGGTGGATCTGCCCGACGACGGGCCCAGCGGCGGGTTCTTCCGCGACGGGCGGCCCGTGCCCTGGTGAACGCGGCCGGGCAGAGGCCATCAGCACGGTGCCGTTGCCGGACGCGGGCCCGTCACCAGGGCCGACGCGCGGTTGGTGCCCTAGCATGCGGGCATGGCTGATCTTCAGCACACCCACGAGCTGTCGTACGAGGGCGACCGGGTCGTCAAGCGATACCTGGACAGCAAGCCCGGCGCGGCCGACCGCGAGTGGCGGGCACTGAACCTGCTGGCCGAGCACGCACCCGGGCTGGCTCCCGAGCCGATCGCGTACGACGGTGACGTGGTCACGATGTCCCGGATCGGCGGGGTGCCGCTGCGAGGGCTGCTCGCGCGTGCCGTGCACGTCTCGGCCATGGCCGACGCGCTCGCCGAGCTGCACGCCGCCGTGCCCGAGCAGGTGCTGCGCGGCCTGCCGGTACGCCCCTGGCAGCGCGAGGCGCTCGTCGACTGGGTCAGGCGCCGCTGTGGCTCCTGGGAGCCGAGGGACCCGCTGGCGGACCGGGCGGTCAAGGAGGGGCTGCGGTGGCTGGAGGGCTGGTCGCCGGGAGAGACGGGCATCAGGCCGGCCTTCGGGGCGGGTGACGGCAACCTGGCCAACTTCCTGTGGGACGGCAGCCGCGTACGCATCGTCGACTTCGAGGACTCCGGGCGCAGCGACGTGGCGTTCGAGCTGGCGGAGCTGGCCGAGCACGTGTCGATGTGGGTGGACGGCGAGGTGGAGATCGCGCGCAGGTTCGAGCTGACCCCGCCGGAGGAGCGGCGGCTGCGCGACTGCCGCAAGGCGCACGCGCTCGTCTGGTTGTTCCTGCTGTCCCACGAGGGTCCCCGCAACCCGCCCGGGACCTTCCGGCGCCAGGTCGAGCGGGTCCTGGCACGACTGGGCGCATGAGACCGGCGGGAGAGGGCGACCGGGGCGGCCGTCGAGCAGCTCGTCCACGACGCCTGCACGCCCTGGGCCGTTCGGCCGCGCCGGTGCGCGAACGGCTCAGCTCGTGAGCACGCCCAGGAGGTGGGACACCTCGCGCGTCACCGCGTCCCGGCCCGCCTTGAGGTATTTGCGGGAGTCGACGACGCGCTCGTCGTGGGTCAGGTAGTCGCGTACCGCGCCGGTGAACGCCTTGTTCAGGTGGGTGGCGATGTTGATCTTCTTCATGCCCTGGCGTACGGCCTCGCGCAGCACGTCGTCCGGCACCCCCGACGAGCCGTGCAGCACCAGCGGCACCGGTACGGCCGCGCGCAGCTCGGCGATGAGCTCCAGGTCGAGCACGGCGTCCTTGGTCGTCATCGCGTGCGAGGTGCCCACGGCCACGGCCAGCGCGTCGACGCCGGTCCTGGTCACGTAGTCGACCGCCTCGTGCGGCTTGGTACGGGCGCCGGGCGCGTGCACGCCGTCCTTGCCCCCGACCTCGCCCAGCTCGGCCTCCACCCAGACGCCGCGCTGGTGGCACCAGGCCGCGACCTCGGCCGTGGTGGCGACGTTGTCCTCGTCGGGCAGGGCGGAGGCGTCGTACATGACCGAGCCGAGGCCGAGCGCGACCGCCTCCTCGACGAGCGCCCGGTCGGTGGCGTGGTCGAGGTGGACCGCGACCGGCACCTCGGCCCGCCTCGCCACCGCGAGCGCGGCCAGCGCGACCGGCTCCAGGGCGCCGTGGTAGCGCACGCAGTTCTCGCTGATCTGCAGCACGACCGGGAGCTTCAGGGCCTCGGCGCCGGTGACGATGGCGGTGGCGTGTTCGAGCTGGATCACGTTGAACGCGCCCACCCCTGCGGGTGACTGGCTGACGATGTCGCCGATGGCGGCGAGGGGCATGCCTGGCTCCTTACGTGATGGTGATCTGGGGGTGGATGGCGGCGTACAGGTCGGGGTCGAACTCGCCGGCCACGGGCGTGGCCACGGCCGCCGCGCCGAGGGCGGCGGCCCGCCGGAGCCGGTCGGGCCACGGGGCCGACTCCACCAGGCCGAGCGCCAGCCCGGCGACCAGGGCGTCACCCGCCCCGGTCGGGTTGCCCGCCACCTTGTACGGCATCCGCGCCCTGAACGTCCCCCCGCCGGTGACCGCGAGCAGGCCCTCCTCGCCCATGGACACGACCACCGACTCGGCTCCCTGCTCGCGCAGCACCTGGGCGCCCTCGGCCGGGGTGCCGCCGGGAACGGCCCTGGACAGCTCGTCCGCGTTGGGCTTGACGACGGAGGGGCGGCCCTTGGGGGCGTGGCGCAGGGGCTCGCCGTCGGCGTCCACGATGGCGGGGACGCCCCGGTCCGCGGCGACGGCGGCCAGGGCGGCGTAGGTGTCGGCGGGCACCCCGCGCGGCAGGCTGCCCGAGATCACCACCGCTCTGGCGGTCGCCAGCAGCGCTTCGTACGTGGTCAGGAAGGCCCGCAGCTCGGCGGGCGTGACCTCGGGCCCCGGCTCGTTGAAGAGCGCCGTACGCCCCGCGCCGGTCTCGGGTGGTTCCGAGACCGCGAGCGTGGTGCGGGAGTCGGCGGTGATGCCGGTCAACGCGCTCGGCAGCCCCGCCGCGCGCAGGTCGGCCTCGATCGCCCGCCCGGTCGGCCCGCCCGCCAGCCCGCTGACCAGGACGTCCTGGCCGAGCGCGGCCAGCACTCTGGCCACGTTGACGCCCTTGCCGCCCGCCCGCCTGTGCACCGCGCTGACCCGGTTGACGCCGTCCCAGTCGACGCCGGGAACCTGGTACGTCACGTCGAGAGCGAGGTTGAGCGTCACCGTGAGGATCATCAGGGCTCCGTGATCCAGACGCCGTCCTTCAGCACGCCGTCCACCTCCAGGGAGTCGGAGAGCACCACCAGGTCGGCCGCCTTGCCGACGGCGATCGAGCCGATGCGGTCGGCCAGGCCCAGCACCCGGGCCGGGGTCAGCGAGGCCACCTGCACCGCGTCCGGCAGCGACATGCCCACCTCCTGGACGCTGCGTCGGAACGCCACGTCCATGGTGAGCGTGGAGCCCGCGATCGAGCCGCCCTCGACCAGCCTGGCCACGCCGCCCTCGACCCGGACCTGCATGGGGCCCAGCCCGTAGTCACCGTCGCCCAGGCCGGTGGCCGCCATCGCGTCGGTGATCAACGCGGTCCGGCCCGGCCCCGCCACCTCGTACGCCAGGCGCAGCATGGCCGGATGCACGTGCACTCCGTCGTTGATCAGCTCGACCGTCACCCGCTCGTCGTCGAGCAGCGCGGCCACCGGGCCGGGGGCGCGGTGGCCGAGCGGCGGCATCGCGTTGTAGAGGTGGGTGGCCACGCTCGCGCCCGCCTCGATGCCGGCGATCGTCTGCTCGAAGTCGGCGTCGCTGTGGCCGATGGCGGCGATCACGCCTTCGGCGGCGGCCGCCCTGATCGTGTCGAGCGCGCCGGGCAGCTCGGCCGCGATGGTCACCATGCGTACGTGCCCGCGCCCCGCCTTGACCAGCCGCGCGAACTCCTCGGGCGAGGGCTCGCGCAGCATCGTCGGGTCGTGCGCGCCGCAGCGCGCCCTGGAGATGTACGGGCCCTCGAAGTGGATCCCGGCCACCAGCCCCTCGTCACACAGCTCGGCCAGCGCCGAGGCCGCCCTGGTGAGGCCCTCGATCGAGTCGGTGACCAGGCTGGCCATGGTCGTAGTGGTGCCGTGGCGCCGGTGCAGCGCCACGGCGTCACGCGCCTTGTCCAGCTCGCCGGTGGGAAACGACCCGCCCGCGCCGCCGTGGTTGTGGATGTCCACGAACCCCGGTACGACGTGCCGCCCGCCCAGGCCGAGGCCGGGACCGGGGGCGGATCCGTGGCCGACGTGCGTGATGCGGCCGTCTTCGATGGTCAGCCACCCCTCGTGAACTCCGTCGGGGGTCACGATCCGGGCGTCGGCAAGAGTAAGGCTCATGAAGAAAGGATCACAGATCGCGTGAGGTGCATGGGCTCGTCGGGGTCGAGCCCCTTGGCGAAGGCCCGCGCCACGGCCACCCGCTGGGCGCGGATCAACTCGGCCATCGGGTCGAGCCCGGTCTCGACGAACGTGCCGCCGGTCGCCTCGACCTGCGCGCGCAGGCCCTCGGGGGCGGTGCCGAGCATCCAGGTGACCCTCCCGGGCCCGGCGATGCTGATCGGGCCGTGCCGGTACTCCATCGCGGGGTACGCCTCCGTCCACGAGCGGGACGCCTCGCGCATCTTCAGCGCCGCCTCCTGGGCCAGGCCGACCGACCAGCCGGCGCCCAGGAAGCTGAACTGCTCGGCGCCGACCAGCTCGGCGGGCAGCGGCTCGGCCACGGCCCGCTCGGCGTCGGCGACGGCGGGCGCGAGGTCCTCGCCCAGCCCGGCGCGGAGCATGGCGAGCTGCGTGGTGGCGAACCTGGTCTGCACGACCGACCTCTCGTCGGCGTAGTCGAGCACGATGACCTCGTCGGCGGCCCGCATGATCGGCGTCTCCGGGTCGGCGGTGACGGCCGTGGTCCGCGCGGTCGTGCGCGCCAGCAGGTCGAGGACCTCGGTCGTGGTGCCCGAGCGCGAAAGCGCGAGCACCCGGTCGTAGCGGCGGCCCGTGGGGAACTCGGAGGCGGCGAACGCGTCCGTCTCGCCGTGCCCGGCCCGCTCACGCAGCGCCGCGTACGCCATCGCGATGAACCACGACGTACCGCAGCCGACGACGGCGACCCGCTCGCCGTGGCGTGGCAGCGCGTCGGCGGGAACGTTCGCGGCGGCGCGCTGCCAGCACGACGGCTGGGACGCGATCTCGGCCTCGGTGTGGGTGGTCACCGATTACCTCCCCAGATGTGATTGTTTCTGTCGTTTTCATAGTACGAAAGTGCAGCAATGAACACCAGTGGCCCTGGCACCCCAGGTTGTGCCACGCTTGCTCCTGACCTCGTCCTCGAGAGAGGCCCAAGGGAGGCTCTTCGTGTCCCGCTACGACCGCTGGAACGCCATCCTGGAGCTGCTGTCGCAGGAGGGCAGGCTGTCGGTGGAGGAGGCCGCGCAGGCGCTCGACGTCTCCACCGCGACGATCAGACGGGACTTCGACCAGCTCGCCCAGCAGCAGATGCTCATGCGTACGCGGGGCGGCGCGGTGGCGCAGAGCGTCAGCTACGACCTCCCGCTGCGCTACAAGACCGCCCGGCACGCCGACGAGAAGCACCGGATCGCGGTCGCGGCGGCCGAGCTGGTCCCGCCGGGGGCCATCGTGGGGCTCAACGGCGGCACGACCACCTCCGAGCTGGCCCGTACGCTCGCCACGTCGGCCACGCTGGAGAGCGGGTTCACGATCGTCACCAACGCGCTCAACATCGCCGCCGAGCTGACCGTCCGGCAGCACGTCAAGATCGTGGTCACCGGCGGGGTGGCCAGGCCGCAGTCTTACGAGCTGATCGGGCCGCTGGCCACCGGGGTGCTGGAGCAGGTGACGCTCGACGTGGCGTTCCTGGGAGTGGACGCGCTCGACGTCGAGCTGGGGGCCTCGGCGCACCACGAGGGGGAGGCCAGCGTCAACCACCTGCTGATCAGCCGGGCCGCGCAGGTCGTGGTGGTGGCCGATTCGTCCAAGGTGGGGCAGCGGGCCTTCTCACGGATCTGCCCGATCGGCCAGATCGACACGCTCGTGACCGACGGGCGGCTCTCCGACGAGCTGACGGGCCGGCTCACCGACGCCGGGGTGAAGGTCATCCGCGCCTGACGCGCCCGGCCCGCGACGGGGAGGCGCCGCCCGGCGGGAGTTACAGAAAGAGGGGCGCGCGGGTAGGTATCGAGCACAGGCGACAATGCCGTACCAGGGGGATTTATGACGGCGGGAAGGAGCGCGGCCCGGCTCGGGCCCGCGGAGCGCGCCGAGGCGCTGGAGCGCATGGCGGCCCAGGAGCTCGACGTGGTCGTGGTCGGCGGCGGCGTCGTGGGGGCGGGCATCGCGCTCGACGCCGTGACCCGCGGGCTCGACGTGGCCCTGGTCGAGGCGCGTGACTTCGCCTCCGGCACCTCGTCGCGCTCGTCCAAGCTGATCCACGGCGGCCTGCGTTACCTCGAACAGCTCAACTTCGAGCTGGTACGTGAGGCCCTGCAAGAGCGCGCGCTGCTGCTCCAGCGCATCGCGCCGCACCTGGTCAGGCCGGTGCCGTTCCTGTTCCCGATGACCCACTACGGCTGGGAACGCCCCTACGTGGGCGCGGGCGTGGCCCTGTACGACACGCTCGGCTTCGCCACCGGCGTGACCCGCGGCGTGCCCGGTCACCGGCACCTGTCCAGGGCGAGGGCGCTGCGCCTGGCCCCGGCGCTGAAGAAGAGCGCCTTCACCGGCGCCGTCCAGTACTGGGACGCCCAGGTCGACGACGCCCGCTACGTGATGACCCTCCTGCGCACCGCGGCCACGTACAGCGCGTACATCGCGCCCAGGGCGCAGGTCGTGGGCTTCCTGCGGGAGGGCGAGCGGGTCACCGGCGTACGCGTGCGCGACCTGGAGTCCGGCCACGATTTCGAGGTACGCGCCCGGCAGGTCGTCAACGCCACAGGCGTGTGGACCGACGACATCCAGGAGCTGGTCGGAGGGCGGGGCCAGATCCACGTACGCGCCTCCAAGGGCATCCACCTGGTCGTGCCGAGAGACCGCATCCACTCGCTGACCGGCATCATCCTGCGTACCGAGAAGTCGGTGCTCTTCGTGATCCCCTGGGGCCGCCACTGGATCATCGGCACCACCGACACCGAGTGGACGCTCGACAAGAGTCATCCGGCCGCCTCCCGCGCCGACATCGACTACCTGCTCGACCACGTCAACGCCGTGCTGTCCGTGCCGCTGACCCGCGACGACGTCGAGGGCGTCTACGCGGGGCTGCGTCCGCTGCTGTCGGGCGAGTCGGACGAGACCTCCAAGCTGTCCAGGGAGCACGTGGTGGCGCATCCTGTGCCGGGCCTGGTGATGATCGCGGGCGGCAAGTACACGACCTACCGGGTCATGGCGAAGGACGCGGTGGACGCCGTGGCGCACGGGCTCGACCAGCGGGTGCCGCGCTCGTGCACCGACCGCGTACCGCTCGTGGGCGCCGAGGGCTACCAGGCGCTGTGGAACTCGCGCTACCGGATCGCGCAGAGCTCCGGGCTGCACGTGGCCAGGATCGAGCACCTGCTCCAGCGGTACGGCTCGCTGATCGACGAGGTGCTCGAGCTGATCGAGCGCGACCCGTCGCTCGGCCGCCCGCTGTCGGGGGCCGACGACTATCTGCGGGCCGAGATCGTCTACGCGGCCAGCCACGAGGGCGCCCGGCACCTCAACGACGTGCTGACCCGGCGTACCCGCATCTCCATCGAGACCTTCCACCGCGGGCTGGCGGTGGCGCAGGAGGCCGCCGAGCTGCTGGCCGAACCGCTCGGCTGGGACGGCGAGCAGGTGAAGCGGGAGGTCGAGTACTACACCAAGCGGGTCGAGGCCGAGCGCCGCTCGCAGGAGCAGGACTCCGACCAGGAGGCCGACGCGATCAGGCTGGGGGCGCCGGAGATCGTCCCCGTGGTCGCGCCCGAGCACACGTGAGCGGGGTCAAGGCGTGAGCAGGGTCGACGCGGAAGGGCGGCCCGCGGTGCTGTGGGCTCCGCGGACCGCCCGTTCCAGGATGGTTCTCCTTCACTTGCTCACGTGGCGACCGTCAGGTCCGTCACGGCCGCACGTCGCTACGGACGGTTAGTAGCGCGTGGCGTTGCTGACGTCGAGCAGCGGCTCCTTGACGCCGTCGCCCGAGTCGTCGGTCCAGTTGAAGTTGCCGGTGGAGATCAGCGTGCTGCGCACCGCCAGCGCACCCGCCCGCGTCGTCGGCTTGCGAGTGCCACGGGTGAGCAGCCCCGCCGCGCCGGCCACGTGCGGGCTGGCCATCGAGGTGCCGCTGATCGTGGCGTAGCCGCCGTTGCTGTAGGTCGAGTAGATGCAGGTGCCCGGCGCGGTGATCTCCACGGTCGCGCCGTAGTTGGAGTAGAACGCCAGGGTGTCGTCCACGTCGGTCTCGCTGCGGCACGAGAGCGTGCTGCCCCCGGTGCCACCGGCCAGACCGTCGTTGTCGGTCAGCGCGGAGACGGTGACCACGTCGGCGTGGTTGGCGGGGAAGAACGTCGAGGTGTTGATGCGGCTGTTGCCCGCGGCCACCACGACGACGATGCCGGCGTTGACCGCGTTCGTGATCGCCGTGCTGATCGCGCTGCTGGTGCAGCCGTTGCAGCCCAGGCTCAGGTTGATGACCTCGATGGTGGAGGCGCGCGCCACCACCCAGTTGATGCCCGCGGCGATGGCGGACAGGGTGCCGGACCCGGCCGAGTTGAGGACCTTCACGCCGTGGATGCGGGCGCCGGGCGCGACGCCCACCGGGCCGATGGTGTTGTCGATGGCGCCCACGGTGCCGGCGACGTGGGAGCCGTGGCCGTTGTCGTCGACGCCGGAGTTGTTGACGCACACGCCGGTCACGCAGTTGGCGATGGCGGCCACGTTCAGGTCGGGGTGGGTGTTGTCCACGCCGGTGTCGACCACGGCGACGTCGACGTCGATGCGGACGTCGTCGGTGCTGTCGATGTCGATGTTGGGGTTACCGGGGGCGAAGATGCGCCGGATGCCGGTGGGTACGGTCTGGACGAACGCGTGCACCTCGGCGTCGGGCTCGACGGTGAGCACGCTCGGGTCGCTCTTGAGCTTCTCGGCGGCGGTGGCGCTCAGGCGGGCGGTGTAGCCCTTGAACGCGTGCTCGTAGACGCCGATGAGCTGTCCGCCGTGCTGGGCCACCTGGGTCTCGGCGGCGTTGTGCGGTGCCCGCAGCGACGGGTTGAGCTGGACGATGTAGGTGCCTTCAGGGGCGGCTGCTGACACGGGCAGTGGCGCCGCGAGTAACGCAAGCGCGCTGACGAGCAACGCGAGCAGGGGGGTGCGTGATCGCATGGCAGCGTGGGGCCCTTTCTGGTTGATGGACCGGAGGCCCTCGTTTGTGACAGGATCCGCCCGGCCCGACATGACAGTGTCAGCAAATTTTTCATCATGTGTCCGGATAAGTCCATAAAAAAGATGCCGGTTCGCTAGGGCGAACCGGCATGTTTAGCGGCTTAACGAAGTGGGATCCAGTTTTGTGAGGCGAGCGTGGCCAGGTCGTTGACCTGCACGCCTTCGTAGGAGAACGTCCAGATCGAGGCACCGATGATCAGTGAGCGCTGGATGCCCGGCTGATATCGGTAATCTCCCTCCTGAGTCGGATGGTGGATCATGCCGAGCCGCCGCACGCCCGAATCGTCGATCTTTAGCACCAGCGCGCCCGACTCCTCCTGCTGGGTCAGCGGGATCACCGACAGGCCGGTCTTCGGCCAGTACAGGAACGCGTGCGGGTCCCACTCGGCGCCCGAGCCCGAGTCCTTCTGGAAGAACTGCGACATCCGGCGCGGGGCGGCGGGGTCGCTGACGTCGAACAACGAGACCTGCGTCCCCAGCGTCCTGCCCTGCTCACTGGCCTCCTGCCCGATGCCGATCAGCCGGCCCTCCGCGCCGGGATGCAGGTACGCCGAGTACCCGGTGATCTTCAGCTCGCCCGTCACCTTGGGCGCCGCCGGGTCGCGCAGGTCGAGCGTGTACAGGGGGTCCACCTGGCGGAAGGTGACGCAGTAGCCGACCGGGCCGATGAACCTGACCGAGTAGATGCGCTCGCCCTTGCCCAGGCCGCCGACCTCGCCGACCTTGGCCATGGTGTCGGTCTTGAGCACGTAGACGGTGCTGGAGCTGGTCGAGCCGTCCTGGGAGTTGAGGGTGGTGGCCAGGCGGAGGTGGCCGTCGTACTCGGAGAGCGAGTACTGGTTCAGCAGCCGGCCCGGCACCTTGCCCGAGGCCACGTACCTGGGCGCGCCCGGGGAGGAGAGGTCGAACCTGTGCACCTCGGTCTCCTCGGGCGGGACCGTGGGGGTGGGGCGCGGGTCCGGTCGCCGGGGTGCGCTCGCCGACATGGACACGGCGGGCTCGTCGGGGGTCGGCTCCTCGGCGGGGGCGGCGGTGGCGCCGTCGGGCGGGGTCTGGGCGGTGGGGGTGTCGCTCGGGGGCGGGGTTGAGGTGGCGGTGTCGCTCGGGGTCGGGGCCGGGGTCTTGGTGGTGGCGGTGTCGCTCGGGGCGGGCGTCGTCGTCGGGGGCACGACGGCCGGGAGCGGGCGCACCGGGAACCACCATTGCGGGTTGCTGGCCACGTACAGGCTCTGGCCGGTGCCGTAGACGGTGTCGCCGTCGGCCGCCAGGCTGATCGGGTCGGTCCCGGCGGCGGTGACGCCCTGCGCCAGGTCGATGGTGTGCACGGTCAGCATCGAGGTGCCGGTGTACTCGGCGGGGTGGCTGACCCGCTCGCACGCGACCGTGTCCTTCTTGACCGCGCCCGAGGCGTCCGTGATCTCGATCTTGGGCAGCCAGGCGTCCACCGGCGCCCGCCGGACCGTGGCCTGGTTCGCCTTGACCAGCTCGGCCTCCGAGGTTTCGCCCTGCGGCTGGGGGAAGGTGATGTCGGGCTGGCTGCGGGTGACGATCCGGACCGTGGAGCCGACCATCCTGGCGTCCACGTACGAGCCCTGCGGCTTGATCGTGCTCAGCACCTTGGGCTCGCCCGCGAGGTCGACCAGCACGTACCGGGTGTCTCCCGGCGGGACGATCGACTTGTACATGACATCACCGCCGCGCATGAGCACCAGCGCGCGGTCCCCCGAGACGAGCAGGTCGCCGGGGATGCCCGCGCCGCCGTCGCCCTCGGTGAGCTTGAGCGACGCCGTGACCTTCCTGGTGGCCGTGTCGATGATCCGCAGGGTGCCGTCCGTGACCGTGAAGACCCGGTTGCCGTCGGTCTTGACCAGGTCGGGCTCGTCCACGCCGGCCTCGTGCACGTTCGTCGTGGAGTGCTCGGGCGTGTCGGCCCTGCCCTTCGCCTGGGAGGCCATGCTCGACGCGTCCTCCATGTAGGCGATGGGCATGGCGTTGCCGAAGCCGTACGCGGTGACGTTCTCGGCGGTCTTCTCCCGCAGGCCGGACAGCAGGTCGTCGCAGCTCGTGTAGGCCACCAGGCGGACGGCGCCGAGGTTCGCCTTCGGGGGCGGCTGCCGGTCGGGGGTCCCTCCCGTCGAAGAGGTGCAGGCGGCCGTGACGGTCGCGAGCGCCGCGGCGGTCACCGCCGTGCGGATCAACGTCTTCATGCCCTCCATGACGGTTGCGGGGGCGGGATGGTTCAGGAGCCCCGGTTCGGGTTGACGGTGAAGGCGGGGCTGAACCTGACGTCGTCGGGGGTCTCCATCAGCTTGCGCACCATCTTGCCGTCGAAGTCGACGACCTGGAGCTCGTCCGTCTCCTCGGCGTTGTCGTTCTCCCAGCAGTAGAGGTGGGTCTCGTCGTAGAAGCCGAGGACCTTGTCGCAGTCGGAGTAGAACCTGTGCGCCTGCTCGCCGGAGGCCACGTCCCAGATGCAGTGGTCACCGTCGCTGCCGCCCGGACAGTTGGTGACGAAAGACTTGCCGGAGGGCGAGAAGACGTCCAGCGTGCCGACGTAGAGCCGGCCGATGCCGGGCTGGGAGCGCGTGGCCTTGCCGTTGGCGTCGAAATAGCGCAGGGCGGCGTCGTTCTCGTCGCCGTAGTAGTTGATGGTGCTCTTGCCGTCGGGGCCGAGGCCGAAGGCGTGCTCGCGTACGGAGGTGTCGTTCACGTTGACGACCTTGGCCTTCTTCGCGGCCACGTCCACGAGCACGAAACCGGGGTAGACCCACTCGTCGTCGGCGATCTTGTGCTCGATGTTGAGCAGGATCCGCGAGCCGTCGTTCGACCAGGACCTGATGCTGCTGATCAGCGGGTCTTTGACGGTCTTGATCGTGGTACGCCGGCCGGTCTGCCGGTCGGTGATGACGATGAAGTCGTAGTCGTCACTGGTGTAGCGCTTGCCCCTGGAAGCCAGGTAGCGCCCGTCGGGGGAGACCATCGACTCCGCGTTGCCGGCGTACTTGGTGAACGAACCCGACAGGGAGGCCCTGGCGTAGTCGGTCCACTCCTTCTTGTCCTTGTCGTAGATCTCGTAGGAGGTCAGGACGATGGCGTCGGAGGGGTGCTCGTACAGGGTGATGTCGGCTCCCACGAGCGTCTTCGCGGTGCCCCGGGGCGGCACGCTCGCCTGGGTGGCGGACGGTTTCGCCGTGGTGCCGGTCCGCGTCCGCGCGGGCGAGGAGGAGGACGCCAGGTTCCCCGCGGACGATTTGTCGAGCTGGATGACCACGATGACCCCGGCGAGCACCAGCAGCGCCGCCGCCACCGCGAGACCGGCGATCAGCGGGCCCCTGGCGCTCTTGCGCCGGTGATGGGGGTGGACGACCGGCTGCCCTGAGGGTGGGATGGTGGGGGTGTTGTGCCACGGCCGCCGAGGGGCGGGCGCCTGCTGCGCGAACCTGCCCGGATACGGCGTCGTCTCCGGATACGGGACGGAACCGGACAACGGCCCAGAAGGCGGCCCGTGTTGTGGTCCGGAGTGGGGGCCGGGAGGGGGCGCGGACGGCCGCCCGGAAGGAGGACCGGACGGTGGCCCAGAGGGTGGCCCAGAGGGTGGCCCAGAGGGTGGCCCAGAGGGTGGCCCAGAGGGTGGCCCAGAGGGTGGCACGGACGGTGGCGCGGGGGCGGCCTCGGCGGCGGCCCTCGCCAGCATGCCCGCGTTCATGCCCGCGTTCATGGCTGCGTTGGGGGTTGCGTTCGGGGCTGCGTTCATCCCCGCGTTCGGAGCCGGTTGCTGGAGCAGCCTCATGATCACTTGTTCGGCCGTGGGCCGCTGCGCCGGGTCCTTCGACAGGCAGGAGGCCACGACGTCGCGCAGCGTACCGTCGAGCACGCTCAGATCGGGCTCCTGGTTGAGCACCCGGTTGATCACCGCGGGCATGGTGTCGCTGCCGAACGGAGCCCGTCCCGACGCCGCGAACACCATCGCCCCGGCCCACGAGAACATGTCGGCGGCCGGCCCCACCGTGTGCCCCATGATCTGCTCGGGCGGCATGTACGACGGCGTCCCCACGACCATGCTGCTGATCGTGGAGGTGGCGTCGAGCGCCCGCGCGATGCCGAAGTCGATCACCCGTGGCCCGTCGGCTCCGATGATCACGTTGGCCGGTTTGAAGTCGCGGTGCACGATGCCGGACTGGTGGATGGCGGCCAGCGCGGTCGCGGTGCCGATGGCCAGCCGGTGCAGCACGGAGCCCGTACGCGGCCCCTCGTCCTGCACCACCCGCTGTAGGGAGGGCCCTTCGATGAACTCGCTGACGATGTACGGCCGGTCCTGTTCGACCCCCGTGCCCAGGACGGCGGCTGTGCAGAAGGGCGCGACCTGCTGGGCGACCTGCACCTCGCGCAGGAACCGCTCAACGCTCACCTGGTCGCCCGACAGGTCGGGCCGCAGCCATTTGACCGCCACGTTGCTGCCCGCGTGATCTTTGGCGAGGTAGACGACGCCCTGTCCGCCCTCGCCGAGCCGGCCGAGGAGATCCAGGCTCCCCAGGCGTTGTGGATCTCCAGGGCGGAGGGGAGCGAAGGATGCCATGTAAAGATTCTGTCGCTACGCCACGGAACTGCAAAAACTACCGGCGGGTAGTTCCGCGGAATCTTCCGGCCGCTCGACACGATTCTCGAGAACGCCCACGTCGGCACGGCCACGGACGGGAGAGTCCCGCCCGACGAGCGGGACGTCGCCGAGGACGTCATCTACGAGAGCTACGAGGTCATGGCGGACGGCTCCCGCAAGCCATCGAGAAGATCAAGACGGGTGACGAAGCTCTGGCCACCGACACCTCCACCGGTCGGACCGAGGCCGGACCGGTCATCGCCCTGATCGTCGGCGAGGGTCGCAAGCGATCGAGCAGCGAACGCCAGTCCAGCGCGTGCACCACCATGTGTTAGCCGATGATGAGGCAGTTCTCAGCCACAATGCCGGTCCGGGTGACGACAGAGTTTGTGAGCTGATCAGTGGCCCAGGTCCGAACCTGATCGATGACATCGGCGACAGGCACGGTTGCCACACGTGTTCTAGCAAGATTTCGGGGGCCAGGCGCGGTCGGTCACCAGCCGCCAGCTGTGGTCGTGTTCCTGCGGCGGGGTCATTCGGGGGAATAGGCGGTAGGGAAAGGGGGTGTCCATGCAGGGCATGGAGATTCGTTATGGCGGAGGGCCGACGGCCGTACTGGAGATCGGTGGGGTGCGGCTGCTGACCGACCCCACCTTCGACGCGCCTGGGGACTATCCGATCGGGAATCGGGCGCTCACGAAGACGGCGGGGGCGGCGTTCGGGGCCGACGAGGTGGGGTCCGTCGATGTTGTGCTGTTGTCGCACGATCAGCATCCGGACAATCTCGATCGGGCCGGGCGGGAGTATCTGGGGGACGGTGCCGTTGGTGCTCTCTACGGGCTCTGCGGCGTCGCGGATCGGTGCGCCCGTGCGGGCGCTGCCCAACTGGACGTCTGTCGAGGTGGGTGGTGGCGGGCTGCGGGTGACCGGGGTTCCGGCGCAGCACGGGCCCGACGGGACCGAGCACCTTGTCGGGGAGGTGACCGGGTTCGTGCTCTCGGGTGAGGGGCTGCCGACCGTCTATGTGAGCGGGGACAACGCCTCGCTGGACGTCGTACGCGCTGTGGCGGAGCGGGTGGGGCGGGTGGACGTGGCCCTGCTGTTCGCCGGTGGCGCAAGGACGCCGCTCGTCGATGGATATCTGACGCTGACCAGCGAGGACGCGGTCGCGGTGGCCGAGATCCTCGGCGCTCGGTACGTGGTGCCGCTGCACTTCGAGCACTGGGCGCACTTCACGCAGGGGCGGGAGTCGGTGGAGAGGGCGTTCGCGGGGTACGGGGAGCGGCTGCGGCTCCTCGCTCCCGGCGAGCGGACCAGCATCCGCTGATCAGCTCAGCCCTTGCCGGGATGGTGGTGGCTCTCGCAGGTCTCGGTCGCTGCTCCTGCCTGGAAGGCGGTGGTCCGAAGGGTCTCGGTCGCCGGTCCTCCCTGGACGGTGGTGGTCCGGAAGGGGCTTGGTCGCCGCTCCTGCCCGGATGCTGGTGATTCCGGGGTCTCGGTCGCCGCTCGTGCCTGGTTCTGGTGGCTCCTGGGCAGCGGTCTCGGTGGGTGCTGTTGGCTTCTGGCGAACGTGGGCGGTTTGTCGGCGGTTGGCCTGGCAAGGTGGGGGCGTGAGCTGGACTGCGCGAGCCCTCGACGTGCTGGCGGCGGGGGAGCCTACCCCGCTGATCGACTTCCCGCTGCCTGTGCCGGGCATCAGGTTGCTGCTGAAAGACGAGTCCAGGCAGCCGACCGGCAGCCTGCGACACCGGCATGCCAGGGCGCTGTTCCGGCGGGCGATCCTCGACGGGCTGGTCACCGAGGGCACGACCGTGGTCGAGGCGACGGGCGGGAACGCGGCCGTGGCCCAGGCGTGGTTCGCGCGGCGGCTGGGGTTGCCGTACATCGTGGTCATGCCGGGCAAGCACAGCCCGGCACGCGCCCGGCCGGTGGAGGAGTTGGGCGGGGAGTGCCGGTTCGTGACGCCGCCGCTGGCCATCTACGACGCGGCTCGGCAGGTTGAGGGGCACTTCCTCGATCAGTTCGGGCGGGCGGCTGAGCACGACCTGGCTGAGGAGCTGTTCGGGCAGGTCCGGCCCGACTGGGTGGTGGTGGGCGCGGGCACGGGGGCGACGTCGGCCACGCTCGGGCGCTGGGTACGGGCTCATGGTGGCGACTCCGACGAGCGTTCAGTCCGAGCGCATCCCGGTGACTCCCCTGAGCGTTCGGTTCGAGCGCAGCCTGGTGACTCCCCTGAGCGTTCGGTTCGGGCGCAGCCTGGTGACTCTCCCGAGGCGCAGCGGGGTGACTTCGACGAGCGTTGGGTTCGGGCGCCTGGCGGTGGCTCTGATGACTTCACCACGCGCGAAGACGCCCCCGGTGGCGGGGGATGGCGGTGTCGGGTCGCGGTGGCGGATCCCGAGAATTCGGCATATTTCCCGGGTTGGACGCTCGACGTGCCCGACTACGCCACGGGCATGCCGTCGCGGATCGAGGGCATCGGGCGACCGCGTGTCGAGCCCGGGTTCCGGCCCGAGCTGGTCGACATGGTCGTCCCGGTCCCCGACGCGGCGGGGGTGGCGGCGGCCCGGCACCTCCGGGAAGTCACCGGCCTGCCGGTGGGCGCCTCGTCGGGCACGGCGCTCTGGGCGGCGCTGGAGCTGGTCGAGCGCATGCGAGCCAGGGGAGAGTCCGGCACCGTGGTGTCGTTGATCGGCGACGCGGCGGAACGGCACCTGGCGACCTGCCACGACGACACGTGGGCGGCGGAGCGAGGGCTGGACGTCGCACGACACGAGCAGAAGCTGCGGCGGCTGGTCAGCTCGGCGGGCGGCGGCTGACACCGGGGAGTGCGCGTGTCAGTCCAATGACGGTTGACACCGGGGAGTGCGTGCGTCAGCCAAGTGGCGGCTGCTACCGGGCACGCGTCAGCCCAGCGACGGCTGACGCGGATGGTGGCGGGGGCTGAAGGTGGTGGCGGTGGCATGTTGTGGGTGGTTTCTCGGGACAGGCAGTGGTTGGGGTGGGTGGGTTGCGCCTCGGCTGGTTGGTGGCCCGCGTGCTGTGGGAAGAGGCTCTGGCCAGGTAGTGGGCGGCATGGGGCGGGAGCGGTTCAGGTCAGGGTGCGGTGGGTTGAGGCGCGAGCGGTTCAGGTTGGGGTGTGGGCGGCATGGGGGTGGGGGGTGGGGGTGGGTCAGGTTAAGGGGTGGGTGACCCAGACGTTGGGTTCGATGTAGACGGCGTGGTCGTGGGTCGTGTCGCAGTGCACCGGCGTGAGTGCCCCCGGCACCTCGACCGCCCCCGTACGGTCGAACGGCAGCCCCGTCCAACCTCGCCACTCCGCCAGCGTGCCCGGCACCACCATCGAGCGCGGCGCCACCTTGACGATCTTCCCGCCCGCGCGCACGTGCACCCGGAGCCAGTCGTCGAACGGCAGCCCGTCCGCGCGGGTCCTGAAGGCGTACTCGGTCATCGGGGTGTGGGGTTCGAGGTGTTTGCGGTTGGGGCGTACGGGGGCGACCAGCTCGCGGTGGCCGAGACGGGCGGCGTGGTCGCGCATCGCCGCCACCATCGCCGCCGACAGGCCCTTGCCCTGAAGGTCGCGCCGGACGGTGATCTCCAGGGCGGAGATCGCGTCCGGTTGGCGGCCCCGCTCGCGGGCGAGCCGGCCGGAGCGGATGACGCCGTCCCAGCCGTCGTCGGGCAGCGGGTCCCCGTCCGACACGTACGGGATCATGCACCCCCGGGCCGCCAGCCGCCCCGGCTCGGCGGAGTCGTCGGCCACGAGCACGTAGTCGGGATACACAGTTGTGGCGACCGCGTAGTACAGGTCCGCGATGGGATCGTTCAGTACGAACTCGTGCCAGGTGTGGTCCATCTCCCACAACGTCGAGGCGAATTCCGGGCGTTCGGCGAGGGTGGTGACGCGGAGGGGCATGAAGGTCATCCTGCCCTCTCGGACGATCGGTGCGCTTCGCGATTTTTCCTCTTAAGGCCAGGAAGGGCGTGCGCTAGCGTCGGCGGCATGACAGAACTTGACGCCAGGCTGCGCGCCATCACCGACCTGATCGTGGCCGAGGCGCGCGAGGGCGGCGGCAGGCACGAGTACGACGGCCAGATCCAGGACCTGTCGCCCGACGGCGTACGGACCGGGCTGGCCCGGCTCGGCCAGGGAGCCGCGCCCGCGGACGCGCACGACGCCAGGCACCTACAGGTGTTCGAGGAGAGTCTGCGTACCCAGTTCGGCGAGCTGGAGCTGCACCGCAAGAACCCGCTGATCCACCTGTCCAACCTCGACCTGGCCTGCTACGACCGCGACTACGGCCCCGAGGAGGAGCGCGCCGCGGCCAAGGCGGCCCACCTGGCGCTCTGGCCAGAGGCCGTGGACCACGCGCTCGCCTCGCTCGACCAGGTCCCGGCACCCGTGGCGAAGTCCCTGATCGGAGCGGTCAAGGGCCTGTCGGCGGGCGTCACGGACGAGGCCGCGCTCGCGGCGCACGGCAGGCTCGTCGCGCACGTCGAACGGGCGGCTGACGAGGGCGACCCCGACGCGGCGCTCGGCGGCGAGGCGCTGGCCAGGCTGATGGGCACGGCCGAAGGGCTGCCCGTCGACCTCGGCAGGCTGGCCGAGCGGGCCGACGCCGAGCGCGACCGGCTGATGGCGCTGCTCGCCGAGTCGTGCGCGAAGCTGGGGGAGCAGGGCAGGGCGCCGCTCGACGTCGTACGCGAGCTGGTCAAGGACCACCCCGACGCCGACGGCGTGATCGAGGCCGCGCGGATCGGCACCGAGAAGGCCATCGCCTTCACCCGCGAGAAGGACCTCGTGCCCTACCACGACGGCGAGTGCCTGGTCGGGCTGGCGCCCGAGTCGCGCCGCTGGGCCATGGCCATGATGGCGTGGAACTCGCCGGGCGAGCCCGAGGGCCCGTCCTGGTACTACATCACGCCGCCCGACGCCTCCTGGCCCGAGCAGGACCAGGAGGAGTGGCTGGAGGTCTTCAGCCGTACGACGCTGCCGGCCATCAACGTGCACGAGGTCGCTCCTGGGCACTTCTCGCACGCCAGGGCGCTGCGGCGGGCGCCGTCGGAGGTGCGCAGGCTGCTGCAGTCGATGGCGTTCATCGAAGGCTGGGCGCACTACGCGGAGGAGCTGTGCGTCGAGGAGGGCTTCGAGCCCGGCGACCCGCGCTTCGAGATCGGCGTGTGGGTGGAGTCGCTCCTGCGGGTCACCCGGCTGGCCTGTGCGATCGGCGTGCACACCGGGCAGATGACGGTCGAGGACGGCGCCCGGCGCTTCGCGTCCGACACGCACCTGGCCGGCCCGGCGGCGCTGTCGGAGGCGCGGCGGGCCACGTTCGACCCGACGTACGGGCGTTACACGTGGGGCAAGCTGCTCATCCTCGATCTGCGCGAGCGAGCCCGCAAGGAATGGGGCGCCGGGTTCACCCTGCAGCGCTTCCACAAGGCGCTGCTCGACCTCGGCTCGCCGCCCTTGGGGCTGATCGAGGCCATCCTGTAGCGTCTCTCGGACTGATCCTGAAAACGTCCTGGCGTCTGCGAGATCGCTAGGGAGGTCTGTTCCGTGCGCGAGCTCTCCGGCAAGGTCGCGGTGGTGACGGGTGCGGCCAGTGGCATCGGGCGGGCGCTGGCCCTCCGGTTCGCGGCCGAGGGGATGACCTTGATGCTCGCCGACGTGGAACACGGCGGGCTCGCCCGGACGGCCGCGCTGGCCGGGGACGCCAAGGTGCTCACGCAGATCACCGACGTGTCCGACGCGTCGTCCGTACGGCACCTGGCCAACCGGTGTTTCGGGGAGCTGGGTGCCGTACACGTGTTGTGCAACAACGCCGGGGTCTTCCAGGGCGGCCACCTGTGGACGCGCGACGAGGAGGACCTCACCTGGCTGCTCGGCGTGAACCTGTGGGGCGTGCTGCACGGCATCCGCGAGTTCGTGCCGCGCATGATCGAGCAGGACACCGAGGGGCACATCGTCAACACCGTCTCCGTGGCGGGGCTGTTCGCGGCGTCGGGGTCGGGCGGTTACTCGGTGACGAAGTACGCCGCGCTGGCCGCGTCCCAGGCGCTCGCCCAGGATCTGGCGGCCACGGGGTCCAAGCTGCGGGTGAGCGCGCTGTGCCCCGGCGCGGTCAGGACGGGCATCGGCGACTCCGACCGCGTCCGGCCGCCCGGCCTGGTCTCCACCCCCACGCAGGACGAGGTGGACGCGCACGAGAGGGTCAGCAGGGCGGCTGAGCACGGCATCGAGCCGTCGGAGGTGGCCGACCTGGTCGTCACGGCCATCAGGGAGGAACGGTTCCTGCTGCTGACCGACCCCAAGTACGCCGCCCGCCTGCGCCTGCAGACCGAGACCCTGCTGACCGGCAACCTGCCAGGCAACCTGCCCGGCCGTCCGCCCGAGGACCCGCCGCACAGTGAGGGTCATGAGTGAGCGCCGCTACCAGTGGCGGTCGTGGGCCAGCACCCGCGCCACCGTGCCGCTGCGCGGCCTGACCAGGAGCCGTACGGAGTCGCCCGGCAGCACGTCGTGGTAGAGACCCGACTCGACCTGGAAGGACGTGGCCTTCGGCGAACTCCCGTCGTGCAGGGCGATGTAGCAGCGCTCGTCGTCCGTCCACCGCTTGACGACGTGCCCGGTGACCTCCTGGCGGCCCGAGCCGCGCGGTGGCGTCTCGGCGGGCTCGATCTGGCCGCCCTGCCATCCGCTGCCGGTGAAGATCCACTCTTCCCGTGGGCCGATGGGGGCGGACTCGGCGAGTTCCCGGCCGGCCGGCGTGAGCACGAAGCCCCGGCCGCCCATGAGCAGCCCGATCCCCGCCACCAGTGACGCCGTGGTCGCGATCAGTCCGGGCCACGACAGCCCGGCCGCCGCGATCGTGGCGTACCAGGGCAGGACGAGCCCGGCCGCCAGCAGCACCGGTACGATCACGCTCGGCCAGCGCCGCCGCGCCAGCCCCAGATCGATGGCGCACTGGCGGACGAGCGGGACGAAGCCGCCGTCGAGGTCGGAGCCGGAGGGCATGAGGGCGGTCACCGGGGCCTCGGGGGCGCCCGCCAGGCGGGCGCGCACCCGTCGCAGCACCCAGCGCTCGTAGGGGCTGGGCGGCTCGCCAGGGGGCGGGCCGTCCGACAGCCGGTCGCCCTCGATCGTCACCCAGCCGCGCCGGGCGAGGTCGAACAGCGCCGAGTGGAACACCTCCTGAGCCCGCATACCGCGTAAAAGCTCGGCCACGGGGCCGGGCGGTCCTCCGGGCGGCTGTTCCCCGGGCGCCCGGCGCCGATTCTTGTCCCGGCCGCACACTTTGACGGCCGCGGCCAGCGTGGCGATCCACAGGGCCCACACGGTCGCGGGCCAGACAAGATCCATTCTTCTGTGTTAGCACGTCATCCGGAGCCAGGCCAGGTGTAAGAGCCAAGGCAGATAGACTGGGGTCACCGCATATCGCCTTTGGGGGGTTCTCACGGTGTCTGAATTCGACACAGTGCTGGTGGTCGACTTCGGCGCACAATACGCGCAGCTCATCGCGAGGCGGGTGCGCGAGTGCCACGTCTACTCCGAGATCGTGCCATCGACCATGCCGGTCGAGGAGATGATGGCGAAGAAGCCGAAGGCGATCATCCTGTCCGGCGGTCCCTCCTCGGTCTACGCCGAGGGTGCCCCTCCGGTGCCGCCTGGGCTGTTCGCCACGGGCGTGCCCACGTTCGGCATCTGCTACGGCTTCCAGGCCATGGCCCAGGCGCTGGGCGGCGAGGTGGCCCGCACGGGCGTCGCCGAATACGGCGGCACCGCGCTCCAGGTGCTCCACGAGGGCGTCATCTTCGCGGGGCTGCCCGCCGGCCAGACCGTCTGGATGTCCCACGGTGACAGCGTGGCCGCGGCCCCCGAGGGCTTCGCGGTGACCGCCTCGACCAGTGAGACGCCGGTCGCCGCGTTCGAGCACGTCGAGCGGGGCCTCTACGGTGTGCAGTTCCACCCGGAGGTGCTGCACTCCGAGCACGGGCAGGCGGTGCTCAGGCACTTCCTGGAGGCGGCGGGCTGCCGTCCCTCGTGGACGATGCTCAACATCGTCGAAGACTCCGTCCAGGCCGTACGCCGCCAGGTCGGCGACGGCCGGGCGATCTGCGCGCTGTCGGGCGGGGTCGACTCCGCGGTGGCCGCCGCGCTCGTGCAGCGGGCCATCGGCGACCGGCTGACCTGTGTCTTCGTCGACCACGGCCTGCTGCGCAAGGGCGAGGCCGAGCAGGTCGAGCGCGACTTCGTGGCCGTCACGGGCGTCAAGTTGCGCGTGGTCGACGCCTCAGAGCGGTTCCTGAAGGCCCTGGAGGGCGTCACGGACCCGGAGGAGAAGCGCAAGATCATCGGTCGCGAGTTCATCCGCGTCTTCGAGGACGAGCAGCGCGCCATCATGGCCGACGGCCCTGTCGACTTCCTGGTGCAGGGCACGCTCTACCCCGACGTGGTCGAGTCGGGCGGCGGCACCGGCACCGCCAACATCAAGTCCCACCACAATGTCGGCGGCCTGCCGGAGGACCTGCAGTTCAAGCTGGTCGAGCCGCTGCGGGCGCTGTTCAAGGACGAGGTGCGCCGGGCGGGCGAAGAGCTGGGCCTGCCGGCCGCCATGGTCTGGCGTCAGCCCTTCCCCGGCCCCGGCCTCGCCATCCGCATCGTCGGCGAGGTCACCCGCGACCGCCTGGCCATCCTGCGCGAGGCCGACGCGATCGCCCGCGAAGAGCTGTCCCGCGCCGGGCTCGACCGGCAGATCTGGCAGTGCCCGGTGGTGCTGCTGGCCGACGTCCGGTCGGTGGGCGTGCAGGGTGACGGGCGCACCTACGGTCACCCGGTGGTGCTGCGGCCGGTGACCTCCGAAGACGCGATGACGGCCGACTGGGCGCGGGTGCCGTACGACGTGCTGTCGCGCATCTCCACCCGCATCACCAACGAGGTGCCTGAGGTCAACCGGGTGGTGCTCGACGTGACCAGCAAGCCTCCGGGCACCATCGAGTGGGAGTGACCACCCGGGGCGTCCACACCGCCCTCCCGTGGGCTCGATGAGCGCGACGACCCCGGCCGCCGCCGACGCGGCCCCGGGGTCGCGCCGCTACAGGCAGGCCCGCACGAAGTACGCGTTGCCGTTGCGCCCGTAGAGCAGGATCACCCTGGCGGCGGCGGCACCGAGCGCGACCAGCCCGATCAGCGCGTACGGCCACAGCACGCCCCGGAAGGCGGCGTGCTCGTCCTCGCCGCTTCCTCGTCCCGGCCGCGCCGGGATCGGCAGCCGCGCGGGCGGGGATGTCGCAGGGGGTTCATGGGGTGTGAGCTTGGAGTGACCGGTCCGGGACCCGTCCCGCTCACTCGCCCGCGACGCGACCGGCCCTCCGCGTACGGACGAGTCGTCCCACGCTCCCCAGCAGCAGCGGCACCAGCAGCGCCCCCACGAGGATGGGCGTGGCCAGGTACCTGAAGTCCTGGGCGGAGATGTTGGCCAGGACAGTGAGCTGCTGCCCGGCCACCACCGCCGCCACCCCCAGCACGTACCGGTTCCGCAGCGCCCACGCCGCCAGCCCCACGGCCAGGTACGACACGTACGCCCACGTCGCCCCCCGCCACAGCACCCAGTCGTACGCGGGCGCCAGCGCCCCGGTCAGCCACGGTCCGGCCACCTGGTTCAGCTCCGTGGACAGCGGGCGCAGCGAGAACACCGCCCGCCCGGGGAAGTCCGCCACCTTGTCCGGCCCCACGTAGGTGTCGGCGTTCGGCCGCAGCGAGAACCGGTACGTCATCCCCCCGGTCACCGTCTCGTCCTGCACCGGCCGCCAGGCGATCGCCCCCCGGCACAGCCGGGTCTCCACGACCGTCCCCGGCTGGGTGACGAGCAGCCGTCGCCACAGCTCCAGCAGTCCGGTCGCGTGCGCGTCGGCCTGCGTCCAGTCGAAGCCCCGCCGCCAGATCAGCGGGTTGACCGTGGCGCAGGTGCCCCCCTCCCACCAGCGCTTCAGCGGCGCCACCGAGGTCATGAGGCCGATGTCCTGGGGCGTGAACAGCTCGGGACGCTGGCGGTAGGCGACCGCGATGTCGCCGAAGGCCGTGTGGTACATGTACGTCTTCGACGGGGCCGCGATGCCGAACCACGGGTAGACCAGGTTCGTCAGCAGGAGGGGCAGGGCGACGGCGGCGGCGCCGGCCGGCAGCAGCCGTACGCGCCTGGCCCTGACGACGACCGCCAGCGCGAGCACGGTCACGCCCACGACGAGGAAGCCGTTCGCGCGGAAGAGCCCGAGCGCCGCGAACGACACCCCCAGCCCGGCCAGCGCGGGCGCGGTGACGGCCCGCCGGGCGGCGATCCGCGCGCAGACGCCCGCGATCGCCACGGCGCAGATCGTGAACGGCACGTCCTTCCACAACGACACCGTGAACGCGCCCACCGGCGGCGCCAGCGGCATCAGCATGGCGATCGCCGTGGTCGGCACGCGCGGCGCGCCCAGCTCCTTGAGCCCCTGCGCCAGGTAGGTCAGCGCCCCGGCCATGGCGGTGGTCTGCGCGAACGTGACCGCGCCCAGGTCACCGGTCCCGGTGAAGCTCAGCCACAACAGCCCGTCGTAGACCACCGAGTGGTCGCTCACCCACGGTCCGGCCAGGGTGTGGCTGAGGTAGAGGACCGAGTCGCGGCTGAACAGGCCCGGGTGGAACGCCGCCCACCAGCATCCGAGCACGACCTGAGCGACCAGGAAGGTCGCGAGCGTGACCCACGGCCTGGGCCTGGTGGTACTGCCCATCGATTCCCGTCTCGTACTGCGGGAGCGCTAGAAGTAGCTCTTCCCGGCCGTCGGGCCCTTGCCACGCAGCAGCGTGGGGACCGTGACGAGGTGGTAACCGCGCTTCTTGAGCTCCTTGAGTATGCCCGGCATGGCCGTCACGGTCTGCGGGACCACGTCGTGCATGAGGATCACGCCGTCGCGCTTGGCCAGCTTGAGCACGGTCGCCTTGATCTTCTTGGTGTCGCGGAGCTGCCAGTCGAGCGTGGTGCCCGTCCAGAGGATCTCCGCCAGCTCGGTCTGTGCCGCCAGGCCGAGCACGCGCTCGTCGGTCTGCCCGTACGGAGGCCGGAACATGGTCGGCCGCCGCCCCGTGGCCTCCTCGATCACTTCCTGGGTGACCTTGAGCTCGTCGAGGATGTCGTTGTCGGAGTGGGCGGGCAGCGCGGCGTGCGAGTAGGTGTGGTTGCCGATCGCGTGGCCCTTGGCGACGATCTGCCTGGCCACCTCGGGCCGCTCTTCCACCCGCTTGCCGACCAGGAAGAACGTGGCCTTCGCGCCTGCCTTCGAGAGCGCCTTGAGCAGCGCGGAGGTCTGGGCGCCCGGCCCGTCGTCGAAGGTCAGCGCCAGGCACTTGACCCGGGCGCAGTTGACGGTGGCGGTCTGGGCGGGAACGGAGGAGAAAGCCAGAGAGGCCGCGACTAAGGCATGAATCACCACAAGCCATAGCCTAAAGGCAATGCGGGACGATCACGCGACGATGACGTCTTCGATGACGTCTTGTTTTCCTGAAGATCGTATTCCGAGGGTCAAGCCCTGCTGAGAGGTACGGACGCGGTCAGGCGGGCCCTCATGAACAGCGTGACGCCCTTGAACGACCTGACCGGGAGATAGCGCTCGGCCCGGACGACGGCCGACAGGCCCGCGTTCACCAGGAACGGCGTCCTGCGCAGGTCGCTGCCCGTGCCCGTGGAGCGGCGGCGGTGCCGGGCCACCAGGGGGCGCAGGAGGACGTTCCAGCTCCAGACCCGGTCGACGGTCAGCCCGGCCTGCTCGACCACGTGGGTCAGCGACTCGCGGGCGTAGCGGCGTACGTGGCCGACGGCGTCGTCGTGGGGCGACCACAGTGACATGTCGCACGGCACCGCGATCAGCGCGTACCCGCCGGGCGCCAGCACGCGGGCGATCTCCGCGGCGACCACGTCGTCCTCGGGAATGTGCTCCAGCACGTCGAAGGCGGTCACCAGGTCCACGCTCCCCGGCTCGAACGGCAGCGACCGCGCGTCCGCCAGCACCGCCTTGAGCCCGCGCCGCCGGGCGGTCTCCACCGCCTCCGGGCAGTGGTCGGCGGCGGTCGCGTCCCATCCGGCCTCGGCCAGCACCCTGGTGTTCCCGCCGCCCGCGGCGCCGACGTCCAGCGCCCGGCCGGGACGGCCCAGCCCGCGCAGCTCCCTGCGCAGGATGGCCCGGCGCTCGCGGTACCACCAGTGGGTGCTCTCCAGGGCGATCAGGCGGGCGATCTCAGAGCTTTCCATCCGTCACTTCCTTGTCCGCGCTTGCGCCCGTGCCTCTGTACGGGCCTCTGTACGGGCCTCGAGCCGCCGGTCCAGGGCGGTGACGCGCAGCAGCACCAGCAGGCCGTACGCGGCCGCGACCGCCCCCATCTCCGCGAGCCGCCCAGACCCGGCGGGCACGGAGAGCGCCGCCATCGTGGTGAGGGCGTAGGCGACCATCACGAGCAGCGCCGCGCGGAACCGCGCCGCGATCCGCCACCCCGACCCCCACCGCGCGGCCCATCGTGCGGCCGTCCATCGCGCGGCCGTCCACCGCCGGTTGGCCGCGGTGGCGAAGATCCCGGCCAGGGCGAGCGCGGCGACATTCGTCATCGCCGGGGACCAGAACTCGCGCAGAGGCAGATAGGCCAGCGCATAAATCACCCCAGAAGCCACCCCGATGGCGAACGACGTGAACTTCGCCACCGTCACCGCTCGCGGCCTGGCGAGCACGGCGTCCGGATGAGCGGGCGCGGGCTCGGGCCTGGCCACCTCGACCGTGGCCCGTCCCCGCGACATCGACCAGGCGACCCGGGCCAACCCCTTGAGGTCGTCGACGGCCGTCCTGACCAGCTGCACGCGGGAGTCGGCGTCCTCGATCCAGTCCACCGGCACCTCGTGCACCCGCAGCCCGTTGTGCTCGGCCAGCAGCAGCAACTCGGTGTCGAAGAACCAGGAGTCGTCCTCGACCTTGCGCATCAGCGGCCTGACCACGTCGGTCCTGGCGGCCTTGAAACCGCACTGGGCGTCGCTGAAGCGGGCCCCGAAGCCGTACTTGAGCAGGGCGTTGTAGCCGCGGGAGACCACTTCGCGGCGCAGCGAGCGACGCGTACGGGCCCCGTGCGCGAGCCGGGTGCCGATGGCGAGTTCGGAGTGGCCGCCGGCCACCGAGGCGACCAGCGGGAACAGGGCGTCGAGGCCGGTGGACAGGTCGACGTCCATGTACGCCACGACGTCGGCAGGGCTGTCGCGCCAGGCCGCGCGCAGGGCCGCGCCCCGGCCCCTGATGTCCAGCCGCAGGGCGTGCACCTTCTCGTACTCCCTGGCCAGCCCGGTGGCGACCGGCCAGGTGGCGTCGGTGCTGCCGTTGTCCACGATCGTGATGCGCCACGGCAGCGGGAAGCGGGCGTCGAGGTGGCGGGTCAGCGTGCGTACGCAGCCGGGCAGGGCGCGTTCCTCGTTCAGCACGGGGATGACGATGTCGACGTACGCGAGCCGTGGCGCCGGCCGTGGCGCGGGCCGGGCCACCGGGTCGAGGACGCGCGGTCTCGGCTCCATGACGGCACGCGTGTCCATAGACTCCCCTGATCTCGCTCGCGGGCGTGGGTCCACGGACATGTTGCTGGGCACGTTCGGTGCGGCGCGGGTGGTTTCACCCGGCCATTCCGGCAGCCGGAGATTCCTTTACCCGCAGCCGAGTTCGGTCAGCCGAGCTGGTAGACGGAGGAGGTCGCGTTCCTGAAGCGCAAGCGCGCGTATTTCCCCAGCTCCGGATTTATCCCGGTGAAGAGCCATTTGACGCCGTATTTCTGGGCCAGCCGTCGGACGTTCTTCGCCGTCGGCGTACGGAACACCGCGTCGTTCTCCCTCAGCCGCCGCTGGTCGGCGAACGGCACCTCCAGGTACGGCCGGACGAACGGCTCGGCCCGCGACAGCGTGCTCTCGGCGTACGCCCACCCCTCGACCAGCACCCGCCGCTCGCTGAACCCCGACACCCAGAAGTGCCTGCTGTCGCACAACCGCCACCACGGATACCGGCAGTGCAGGTCGGTGGCCACCACGTCGCCGGGCGCGGAGTGCTCGCGCAGCCACCGCCCGGCCTCCAACGCGCCCTTGGGGATCAGCTCGTCGCGATCCTCCTCCCCGGGCATGACGTGCCCGGCCACCTCGCGTACGGAGCCGGGCACCGCGTACCCCGCGACCAGCGCGACCACCGCCAGCACGAACCCGCGCCGCCACACCAGCAGCGCCCCGGCCCCCAGCACCAGGTACGGCAGCACGACCCGCGCCAGCGGCGCCCCGGACAGCTCCGGCGCCGCGGCCACCAGCGCGCCCCCCGCCCCGAGCCCGGCCAGGACCGCGGCCGACGTCCAGGGGATGCGCGGCGCCGCCAGCACCCCGCACACGGCGGCGATCGACAGGTAGGGCCGGGCCGCTTCGAGGAAGTAGAGCTGCGACTGCGACGGATGCCCGAGCAGCACCGCCGCGCCGATCCCCGCCGCCCCGACCCCGAGCAACAGCAGCACCGGCGGCTCCAGCGCCCGCCGCCCCAGCCCCGCCACCCCGCCCCACACGCAGGCCAGGCAGAACAGGTGCACTCCGGTCAGCAGCACCAGCGGCAGGAGCGGGGCGGAGGCCAGCTCCGGCGGCCCGATCCCCGCCACCTGCCCCCACAGCTCCCGCATGGCCGCGAACGGCGACAGCGCCGTGCCCTGTCCCCCCTGCCTGAACACCACGAACTGGGCGAACAGCAGGCAGACCAGCGTGAGCGCCGCCACTCCCGCCCACGCCCGTGGCACCCGCCGCTCCACCACCGCCCGCACGGCCACGACCAGCAGCGACCCCGCCAGCAGCAGCGGCAGATAGGTGGCCTTGGCCCCGGTCAGCACCGCCAGCAGCAACCCGAGCGCCGCCCACTGCGCCGCCCACTGGGGCCGGGGAAAGGGCTGGGGCCGGGCGAGCAACACCACCACGGCCGCGAACAACAGCGCCCCGAACGTCTGCGTCGGGCTGGCCCAGGTGGTGAACATCGAACGCGAGGTGAACACCACGTCCTCGACCAGCTCGGGGCTGAACAGGAAGTACGTCACCCCGGCCGCCGCCGCCCCGGCCCCCCAGCTCCCGCCCAGCCGCCGCCCCGCCACCACGACCAGCACCGCCGTCGCCGCCGCCATCGGCAGCGTGGCCAGCCGGTAGACCAGCGTGACCGGCTCGATGCCGGTGACCCAGCTCGTGGCGGCCAGGTCGGCGTAGACGAACCAGTGGTAGCTGAGCCGCTCGCCCAGCACCGACGGCAACGTGGGCGGGACGTGGTGCCTGACCTCGCCGACCAGGGCCAGGTGGTACGGCATGTCCACGTACGCCGCCGCCATCGGCACCCGGAACAGGAACATCGTGCTCCACGCCAGCAGGAAGGCGACGATCCCGGCGAGCAGCCACGCGCACCACACCGGCATGCGCTCGCGCAGCTCCGGCCCTCGCCAGTGGCGCCGCAACCGGGGCACGCACACGAACGCGCCCACGACGGCGACGGGCGGCACCAGCACGAGCAGCGGCAGCCCGGCCGCCCGCGCGGGGAGGTAGGCCAGCACCTCCACCGCGTAACCGAGCGCCAGCCCCGCCGCCAGATCCTCGGGCAGGGACCGCCCGCCCCCGGTCAGCCCGCGCCACAACAACGTCCCGGGGAGTGCCACGCCCGCCCCGAGGTAGGCGGCGAACAGGCCCAGGTCACGTGCGGAGACCCCGCACCACAGGAAGACCGCTGCCGCCCCGGCGCACACGAGGGCCGCCGGTGCCCACCGCGAGCCGAGCCTGCGCCCCGGAGACTTCGACAGGCGGACGAGCGTGCTCTCGGGCGGCGCCAGCGTCATCTGATCACGGTCACCAGTCGCGTGAACTCGGCCGGCAGGTCGACGCCGTCCCACACCCGGTGGAAGCTCAGCGCGCTGCCCACCGGCACCATCCGGTCGACCCCGCGCCCGGCCAGCCCTCTGGCCAGCTCTTCCAGCTCGGCCTGGCCGAACCCGAAGTGGGTCATCGTCTGGTCGCGCCGCTCGACCAGCCCGGCCAGCTCGGGCAGGGACTCCAGCCTGGCGTGCGCGAACGTCCCCGCGCCCAGCCACCGCCGGGGCGCCACCGCGGCCGACAGGCGCACGCAGGCCAGCGCGTTGCCGCGGAACTCCACGCTCTCCGCCAGCCCGTCGGCGGCCAGGCCGTAGGTGGAGACCCGCTTCTCCACGGCCATCGCCGCGTCGACCCCCAGCCCGCGCGCGGTCACCACCCGCTCGACGTGGTCGGTGAAGTCGTCGCGGGCCGCGTCGCAGTCGCCCTCGGCCCCCACCCAGTAGACGGTGCCGGGGGAGGAGCAGGCGGCCTGGTCGAACCAGTAGGTGTCGTTGACGAACCCCTCGGCGAGCGTGACCCGGGCCGCCCGCGGCGCGCACAACCACGCCGCCGCCCGCAGCACCGCGAACGATGAACGGTCGGGGAAGGTGAGGTCGCGGGCGTGCGGGGCCAGCGGGTGCCGCCGGATCGCGCGCACCGTGCCGTCGCCGCCCCACACCACCCGCAGGTCGCAGGCGGCCGACAGCGCGGCGGTCACGGCCTCGGAGCGGTCGTAGGAGACGATGCGCTGGGTGGCGGCGACGGTGGTGGCGACGGCCGGATCGGCGTCGGCCAGCGCCTCGCGCAGCGTCTCCAGGATGGCCTCGGCCACCGGGCCGGAGCGGGGCGACAGGCGTACGACGTTGCGGTTGCCCGTCAGGGCCGACAGTGCCCAGGAGTAGACGAAGACGGTGTCGACGTTCGCGGGCGGGATGTGGAAGATCAGGCCGCGCGGGACGCGTACGTGCTCGCGCCCGAGCCCCTCGACCGTACGGGCCAGCTCGCTGGGCCGCAGGAAGAAGCCGAGCGAGCCCAGCTCGGGATGGCGCCGCGCCAGCGCGGGCCGCAGCAGCCGGCGGCCGAAGCCCGCCAGGAACTCCCTGATCCGCTCGTCGCCCACCCGGAGCCCGTCGCCGAGCCCCTGCAGCAGCTCCTCGACCGTCGTCGGCTCACTGGCCGGGAACCTGACCCGCACGGCGGCGTCGGGAGCGCGGTCGCCCGGCATCAGCTCTGCCCAACGGTGTCGCTGCAGCCTCGGGCCTCGGCCCGGGGCAGCCTGCCCAGGATCTCGAACCGCTTGCCCGGCCACGCGCCGTCGTCGACGCCGCGCACCACGCCCAGGTCTTCCGTCAGCAGCACGTGCCCCGGGTAGGACGTGGGCAACGTGCTGACCACCTCGACCACCCCCGGCACGCCCGTCGGCGTCTCCCGCCAGGTCTCCGGGTCGCGGATCACGACGTCGGCGAAGTCGGGGCAGTAGAGGCCGTCGCCGTCGGGACCCTCCAGGTAGACGGTGCCGATCTGCTCGACCATCCCGTAGAAGTTGTGCACTCTGCTCAGCCCGCACTCGTCGGCCAGCCGCCGCCGGAACTCGGCGTTGTCGACCGCCTGCTCGGCCAGCCGCTTCCAGCCGCCGGAGTGGATCAGCGTCGCCTGCGACAGGTCGGCGCCCAGCCCGCGCAGGTGCAGCCAGACCATGAACGTGAACCCGAAGACCAGGAACGGCCGCCGCCCGTGCCGCGCCAGGAACGCCTTGACCGCCTCGACGTCGGCCACTCCCCGCTCGTCGAGGACGAAGGTGTGGTCGCGGCCGAAGTTCATCATGCCCAGCACCCCGGCGCCGCGGGCGCTCAGCGACGGGTCGCGAACGACGGCGGGCGTGTCGACGATCAGCATCGGCAGCCGCCGCTCGCCCAGGAGCGTACGGAACGTGTCGGCCAGCCTGCGGGTCTGCGCGGCCGCGGCCGCCCGGTCGAGGTGGACCCGGCTCGGCTCCTGCCCGGTCGTGCCGCTGGAGGTCAGGACCCGGAACACCTGCTCGCGCGGCACACTGCGCAGCTCGTGCGTCTTGAACAGCCGCACCGGCAGCCACGGCAGGTCGGCCACCCGCTCGTAGGGCGGCGCAGAGCCGATGGCCCGCAGGATCCGGCCGTAGGGCGCGCACGCCTCGCGGTGCCGCTCGGTCAGCGCGGCCAACTCGGGCAGCAGCGCGGCCTCCCGCTCGGGGCCGGTCAGCGTGAAGACGCTCGCCGGTGGCGGGGACGGCGCGGGGCCGGTCATCCGAGGGACTCCAGCGCCCGGTAGTCGACCTTGCCCGTCGCCAGCAGCGGCAGGTGCTCGATGTGCCGCACATCGAACCCGCTCCAGTGCAGTCGCAGCTCGCCCGCCAGCCGCCGGGCCAGGCGCACGCGGGCGGCGGCGTCGAGCGTCTCGGTCCAGATCGTCACCCGGTCGTCGCCGCTGGTGGCCGCCGCCGGCCCCGAGCCGCGCAGCAGGCGCTCGACGTCGTCGAGGTTGACCCGGGTGCCGAAGACCTTCGCGATGCGCTTGAGCCGCCCGGTGACGTGCAGGAACCCCTCGTGGTCGAGGCGGCCCAGGTCGCCCGTGCGCAGCACCCCGCCCAGGTCGTCGCCCCTGGCCAGGTCGTCGGCGGTCTCCGCGTAGCCCATCATGACGTTGGGGCCGTGGTAGACGACCTCGCCGTCGTCGATCTCCAGCCGCCCGCCGGGCACCGCGACCCCGACGGAGCCGGGCTTGTCGGCGAGCCGGCCGGGGGGCAGGACGGTCATGCGGGCCGTGGCCTCGGTCTGGCCGTACATCACGTAGAGGCGGTCGACCTGCGTGGCGAACTCCCTGACCAGCTCGGGCGCGAGCCGCCCGCCGGCCTGCGTGAGCGTGGTGAGCGCGGGGAACTTCGAGCGGTCGAAGCGCATGCGGCGCAGCATCGTGTACTGGTAGGGGACCGCGGCCAGCGACGTGCACGCGTATGAGGCCAGGTCGGCCCAGAACGAGCGCTCCAGCAGCCCCGCCTCGGTCAGCACCACGGTGGCGCCCGCGACCAGGTGGCTGTTGAGCACCGACAGGCCGTAGCTGTAGTGCAGCGGCAGGCTCGTGGGCGCGATGTCGCCTGGCCCGATGGACAGCGCGGCGGCGATGGCGCCGGCGTTGGCCAGGACCGCCCGGCGCGAGAGGCGGACGAGCTTCGGGTTGCCCGTCGAGCCCGAGGTGGCCAGGAGCACGCCCAGGTCGGGATGGGGATCGGGCACGGCGCGGCGGCGCGGCGGCGGGTCGTCGAGCGGGTGGGTGAACCCGATCAGCGCGCCCGGCCTGAACCGCTCGGCCAGCTCGGCCAGGGTGCCGGCCGGCAGGTCGGGGTCGAGCAGCGCGATCGGCCGGCCGGCGTGCCAGGCGCCGAGGTAGCAGAAGACGGAGGCGAGGTTGTTGCGCATGCCGCAGAACAGCGGCCCCGGCGGCAGCGCGTCGAGGTTTTCCGCCGTGCGCTTGACGTAGCCTGCCAGGTCGTCGCCGCCGAGCCCTTCCTTGTCTCCCGCGGCGATCAGCCTGGCCTCGGGGTGCGGGAACATCACGGCACCAGCCCGCCGTCGACGCCGAGCACCTGGCCGGTGATGAAGCCCGCCTCAGGCGAGACCAGGAACGCCACGGCCCGCGCGACGTCGGACGGCTCGCCGAGGCGGCCGAGCGGGGTGGCCGCGACCGTGGCGGTGCGGGCCTCGTTGTCAAGCGTGGCGAGCATGCCGGTCTGGATGTAGCCGGGGGCCACGGAGTTGACCCGGATGCCCGCGGGGCCGAGCTCTTTGGCCGCGGCCAGGGTGAGGCCGATGACCGCGGCCTTGGTGGCGGAGTAGACCGCCTGGCCGGGACCGCCCGCGCGGCCCATGACCGAGGAGACCAGCACCACGGCCGGGCACGTGCCGCGGCGCAGCAGCCGGAGCGCGGCCTGCAGGGTGTGGGTGGCGCCGAGGGCGTTGACCCGGAAGAGCTGCTCGATCGTGTCGCGGCCGGTCATGCCGAGCAGGCCGGCGGCGTGGGCGCCGGCGTTGACCACGAGGGCGTCGAGCCGGCCGTGGCGCTGGTAGATCTGCCGCATCATGGCCGCGACCTGGCCGGCGTCGGCCACGTCGCCGTGGACGGAGTCGGCCGGGCCGCCGGTCTCCGCGCCCAGCGTGGCGGCGGTCTTGGCGGCCCGCTCCTCGTCGCGGCCGTGCAGCACGACGGTGTGCCCGGTCGTGAGGAGGGCGGCGGCCACGGCCCGGCCGATGCCCGCCGTCGAGCCCGTGACCAGCGCGACCCTGGTTTCCTCTGCCTCCGGCTCTGGCGCGGGGGCCCCGAACGGGGCCGCGAGGGCCTCGCGGGCGCCACGCGGCGCAGGGGCGGCGGCGGGCTCAGACTGCGGCGGCGCCGATGCCATGCTTCTCCAGCAGCTCGACCGCCTTGGCGAACGAACTCATGTCGATCATCTCGTCGGTGTCGATCATGATGGAGAACTCGTCCTCCATCGCCGCGATGAGCGCCATGTGGGCCAGGGAGTCCCACTGTGGGATGGACCGGTATTGGAGGCCGTCGACGGGCCGGTCGGGCGGAAGGTTGAGCGTCATGCGGAACACGGCCCGCAGACGGTCGAGATGACTCATGATCACTCACTCTCTGTGCTCAAGCCACGTCGAAGTGTAGCGGTAATCGTGTGGCATGAGAAACCAAGGCCCCGTCCTCAGTAATGGAACCGTATAACGAGGCGTGACCCGGGATGGGGGCTGGGAATGTCGGATGGGACACGGCAACCGTACGGGGGGAATGATGGACGAATCCAATCACTGGTACGGGCACTCCCGCATACTCGGCAGATACTGCGGCCTCCAGGACGAGGCGCCAAAACGTATTCAAGGTTTCCTCCAGCACGGATGGAACTATCTGCATGGATTTCCCCCGAACGACCACTGGTGCAGCCCGGGGTATCCCCGTTTCGTCTGGTCGGACGTGCTGCGCCGCAGGGGATGGTCGATGGGGCGCAGGGGCCACTATCTGATCGGGGCCCCGTGGATCTACCTTCTTTACCTAGAGCCCGACCTCGGCGTCAGGCCTGATCGCGAGGGTACGATCTGGTATCCCTTTCATGGCTGGGAAAAGTATTCCGTCAGCGGTGACCACGCCCGGCTCGCCGACGAAATCCGAAATGTCGAGACTGGTCCGGTCACGATCTGCCTTTATTGGCTGGAATTCGCAAATCCGGACATTCGGCAAGCGTACGAATCGAGGGGATTCCGGGTTATCAGTCATGGCGAGCGCGGATCCCGCTGGGAGGGAAAGGGCCGCGACTTCCTGCGCAAGCAGTTGGTCGAGTTGCGGCGCCACCGCAGGGTGGCCTCCAACAGGCTCGGCAGCGCGCTGTTCTACGGAGCCTCGGTGGGATGCGAGGTGGCCGTGTACGGAGACCCGATGCAGTACGAGGACGAACGCCCCGAGTACGGCGGCACGGCCCGCCGCCTGCGGCTCTGGCCCGACCTGCACGGCACGCACGTCGACCCCGAACTCGCCGCCGAGACGGCGCGGCTGGAGCTGGGATTCGAGTATCAGGCGACACCGGAGGAACTACGGCGAATGTTCGGCTGGAAGCGGATGCGATGCGCATGAACGAGGCACCCGACAACGTCCGGTTGATCGGCGGGGAGATGTTGTTGTGGTCCGACCTGTCCAGCGTGGGCGGTGTCACGGACTGGCGGGGCGCGGCGCTGGAGCTGCTCAGGCGGCTGCTCCCGGAGGGCGGCAGGGTGCTGCTGGTCGGGCCGCATGCGCAGGGGTTGGTCGACGAGGTGGTCGCGCGGGCGGGCACGGTGGCCGTGCTGCTGCGCTCCTACCCTGACGCCTGCGCGCTGGGCGAGCGGCATCCGGGGCTGGAGGTGTTCTGCGGGCGGCTGGAGGTGCTCGACGCCGACGAGCCGTACGATCTGGTGCTGGCCCTCGACGGGCTGCTGCGTACGCACTCGGCCGAGGCGCCCGCCGCCGCCTGGAACGAGTCGCTGGAGGCGCTGGCCGACCTCGTCGCGCCCGGCGGGCGGATGGTCCTCGGCGTGCACAACGACCTGGGCGTCGACCGCTTCATCGAGGCCCGCCCGGCCGGCCGCGAGTGCGCTGACGACCAGTGGGCGCCGCACGGCTTCGACCCCGGCTACCCGGGCGGCCCTGCCGCGCTCGACCTCGGGCTGGAGTCGGCGGGGCTGAGCGTGCAGCGCTGCTACTCCGCCTACCCCGACCGGCAGTCGCCGCGCTCGCTGCTGTCCAGGGAGGCGCTGGGGTTCGAGCTGCCCGAGGCGCTGACGTTCGCGCTGAGCGCCGGAGAGGGCGACCGGATGCTGGTGGCCGATCCGCTGCGGCTGAGCCGGCAGGTGTTCCGGCACGGGCTGGGGGAGGCGCTGGCCCCGCTGTGGCTGGCCGTGGCCTCCCGGCCCCCGCGCGCCGCGGACACGGCCCTGGCGGTGGCGCTGCCGCTGGGCCTCATCGAGGAGGGCCAGGCCCTGTACGAGCTGACCGCCGGGGGCACCAGACGCCTGCCCGGCGGCGAGGAGCGGCCGATCCCGGCCGGTCGCGTGGTCGAGGAGATCCTCGTCGAGGCGTGCGCCCGCGAGGACGTCAGGACGGTCCGAGAGCTGCTCTCCGCGCTGGCCGCCTGGCTGGAGTCCGACGGGCGGACAGACCCCGCCGCGTGGTCGGCGGCGACCGACAGCCTGGTCTACGACGGCAGGCGCTTCGCCGCCGTCAACCCGCCTGCGAGCCCGGCCACGTCGCCCGATCCGCGCGTGGCGCTGTGCCGGATCCTGTGGCGCTTCGCGGTCAGGCTGGTGGCGGCCGGCCACCACCACCCGTGGCCGTGGCCGCTGGAGGCCGACGAGCTCACGCTCACCCTGTGCGGCATGGCCGAGCGTCCGTGCGACCCAGGCGACCTCGACCGGGCCCGCAAGCTGGACGCCGAGCTGGGCCGGCCCGCCGAGGTGGCCGAGCACGCCCCGACCTACCGCGACCTGCTGGGCGCCCGCGACCGGCTGGCCGACCAGCTCACCGCGGCGCTGGCCAGGATCGCCCGCCTGGAGACCAAGCTCTCTTACCGCGAGCGCGAGCTGGTCAGGGCCAAGGCCAAGCTGCGCAGGACACAGCGCAAGGCCACGGCCTACCGCAGAACACTCGGATACCGCCTCTCCCGCCGCCTGGCCCGTCCCCGCAGGGTCGCCCGCCGCGTCATACGCCTGCTGTCCGGCTGACGAAACGATGAGGAGTGCTCGTGCCGGTTCTTTCGGTGATCGTCCCGTTCCACAACGTCGAGAAGTACATCGGACCCTGCCTTGACTCCGTCTGCGCCCAGACGCTGGACGACCTGGAGGTGATCTGCGTGGACGACGGCAGCGGCGACGAGGGGGCCGCCGTGGTGGAGTCCATGCAGGCCGACGACCCGCGGATCACCCTCGTCAGGCAGGACAACCACGGGGTGGGACACGCCCGCAACGTCGGAGTGCGCCGCGCCGGCGGCGAGTACCTGGCCTTCGTGGACGGCGACGACACCGTGCCGCGCGACGCGTTCAAGCGCCTGGTGTCCTCGCTGGAGACCACCGGCTCCGACCTGGCCTGCGGAAACGTCATGCGCCTGCACCGCAACCTGCTCATCCCGTCGTGGGCGCACCGGGAGGCGTTCGCCAAGCCCGCCCAGCGCACCCACATCACCCGCCGCCCGCTGCTGATCCGCGACCGCATGTTGTGGAACAAGGTCTACCGCCGCTCCTTCTGGGACCGCCTGGGCCTGAGCTTCCCCGAGCGCATGTACGAGGACCAGCCCGTCGCCATCGCCGCCCACGTCGGAGCCCGTTCGGTGGACGTGCTGGCCAGGGTCGTCTACCACTGGCGGCAGCGCGACGAGCCCGGCTCCTCGATCACGCAGCGCTGCCTGGAGCCGGGCAACCTGCGCGACCGGCTGCTGTCGGTGTCGCAGACCGCCGCCCTGCTGGCCGGTGACGCGCCGCAGCTCAAGCCCGACTTCGACCGCGACACGCTCGACATCGACATGAGCGTCGCGGTGGAGGCCCTGGCCGGCATGGGCGTCTCGGCCGAGCCCGACCTGGTGGACCTGGCCGTCCGCTACCTCGACGGCGTGTCGCGCGAGGCGTGGCAGAGCCTCCCGTACGAGCAGCGCCTGCTGGTCCACCTGCTGCACCGGCGCCGCCTCGACGAGCTGGCCGGGTTCTTCGCCCAAGTGCGGGACGGCCGCCTGCAACCCAGGGTCGGCTCGGCCGGGTGGCTGCGCAAACGCTGGTACGGGCGACATCCGGCGCTGCCCGGTCACCTGTCGGAGGTCTCCGGCGAGCTGAGCCTCCAGCCCAGGCTGGTGAGCCTCGACTGGCGCGACGGCGTGCTGCACGGCTCGGGGCGGGTGGCGCTCGGCAGGTTCGACGTGGGCGAGCTGAGCCGGGTGCGCGTGCGGAGCTGGCTGCAGGAGCGCGGCACCGGCGAGATCGTGCAGCTCTCCGACGAGGAGAGCGTCCCGACGTGGGAGGACGTCGAGCTGGAGGGCGGCGACCGGGTGCCGGAGCACGGCTTCCCGTTCAGGTTCGCCTTCGACCCGGACGTGTTGTCGCGGGCGCGGCTGGCCAGGCACGGCCACTGGGACCTGTACGTCCGCGTCAGGGGGCACGGGCTGCGGCTGGAGGGCAGGGTGGCGGGGCCGCGCTGGCTGCCGCCGCTGACCCCGGCGCCGCGCCGCAGGTCGGGAGTGTGGCTGGTGCCGGGCCGCAACGCGAAGGGCGCCTGGGGCGTACGCCTGCGCACGGCCCAGGCGCTCATCGGCGAGTGCCGGGTGGACGGCGGAGACCTGGTGTTCTCCGGTGAGATGTCCGACGTCGGCGACGGCGAGCCGGTGGTCAGGCTGCAGCGCAGGAGCGATGGGGAGGAGATGTACTTCCCGGTGGCGCTGACCGGCCAGGACTTCCTGGCGCGGGTGCCGCTGGCCGACATCGACGAGAGCATCGGCCACGAGTCGTGGTGGGACGTGGTCATCGACCAGGGCAGGCCCATCAGGCCGCTGGTGCGTACGCGGCAGCGGACGGTCGCGACCGTCGACGAGCGGCGCTTCCTCATCGACCGCGCCGAGGACGGCTGCCTGCTCCTGGCCGAACGCTGACCGGCGGGGGCGCGGGCGCGGCTCAGGCCAGGATGCCGGTCAGCGTCTCGACGACCCGGTCGTGCTCGGCGTCGGACAGGTCGGGGTAGAGCGGCAGCGACAGCTCCTCGGCGTAGTACGCCTCGGCCAGGGGGCACAGGCCCCGCCGGTAGCCGAGGTCCTCGAACACCGGGTGCCAGTACGCGGGCAGGTAGTTGACCTGTACGCCGATCCCGGCGGCCCGCATGCGTTCGTAGACCTCGCGCCGGCGCCCGTCGCGGACCCGGACGGGATAGAGGTGCCAGCTCGGCCGTACGTAGGCGCGCTGGGCAGGCAGCTCCAGCCCCGGCACGTCGCACAGCAGCGCGTTGTAACGGGCGACCAGCTCGGCGCGGCGCTCGCGGAAGCGTTCGAGCCTGCGCAACTGGCTGATCCCGAGCGCGCACAGCACGTCGGGCAGCCGGTAGTTGAGCCCGAACTCGTGCACCTCCTGGTGCCAGTTGCCCTCGCCGGGGGCGCGTTGCTCGGCTGGGTCTCTGACCAGGCCGTGGTTCCTGAAGCGGGTGGCGCGCAGGAGCCGCTGGGGGTCGGCCGCCGCGACGGCCCCGCCCTCGGCCGTCGTCACGGTCTTGGTGGGGAAGAAGGAGAACGCGGTCAGGTCGGCCAGCGCCCCCACCGGCCGGTCCTTGTACGCCGACCCGATGGAGTGCGCCGAGTCGCCCACCAGCACCGCCCCGGCCCGGTCGGTGACCTGCCGCAGCTCGTCGTAGTCGGCGGGGTGACCGGCGTAGTCGACCGCCGTGACCGCCCGCGTGCGGCCGGTGACCAGCGCGGCGGCGGCGTCGGGGTCGAGGTTGCCGGTGTCGGGCTGCACGTCGGCGAAGACCACCCGCGCGCCCAGCAGCGCGGCCGTGGCGGCCGTGGCCACGAACGTCAGCGGCGAGGTGATCACCTCGTCGCCCGGCCCGACCTCGGCGGCCACGTAGGCGACGTGCAGCGCCGCGGTGCCGGAGGTGACCGTCACGCACGGCACGCCGCCCGTCCACCGGGCCAGCTCCGTCTCGAACATGGCGACCGCGGGCCCGGTGGTCAGCCAGTCGCCGCGCAGCACCTCGGAGACCGCCTCGATGTCGGAGTCGTTGATCGATTGGCGTCCGTAGGGCAGCATCAGCCGGTCACCATGGCGCGCAGGTCGTCGACCGACAACCACTGCTCGTTGGTGTCGGAGCGGTAGGAGAAGCCCTCGGGCAAGGACTCGCCGCCGTTCGGCGGCACGTAGCCCCAGGTCGCGATCGTGGGCTGGACCACGTAGCGGTCGGCCAGGCGCAGCGCCCTGCGGCTGTCGTCGGGGCCGATCATCTCCTCGTGCAGCTTCTCGCCGGGACGCACGCCGATCTCGTAGACGGGGCTGTGCGGGGCCAGGGCCTCGGCCAGGTCGGTGATGCGCATGCTGGGGATGCGCGGCACGTAGAGCTCGCCGCCCTGCATCAGGTCGAACGAGTCGACCACGAACCTCACCGCCTGCTCCAGCGTGATCCAGAACCTGGTCATGCGCTTGTCGGTGATGGGCACGCTGGTGCCCTGCTCGGCCAGCCGCTGGAACAGCGGGACCACCGAGCCGCGGCTGCCGACGACGTTGCCGTAGCGGACCACGGAGAAGCGGGTCTCGTGGGCGGCGGCGTAGTGGTTGGCCGAGACGAACAGCTTGTCGGCCACCAGCTTCGTGGCGCCGTAGAGGTTGATCGGGCTGGAGGCCTTGTCGGTGGAGAGGGCGACGACCTTGCGCACGCCGCAGTCGATCGCGGCCTCCACGACGTTCTGGGAGCCGGCCACGTTGGTGCGGACGTACTCGAAGGGGTTGTACTCGGCGGTGTCGACCTGCTTGAGCGCGGCGGCGTGGACGACGTGGTCGATGCCGTGCATGGCGCGGGTCAGCCGGTCGCGGTCGCGTACGTCGCCGATGAACCAGCGCAGTCGCTCGTCGTCGGCGAAGAGCTGCCGGGTCTCGTACTGCTTCAGCTCGTCGCGGGAGAAGACCACCAGGCGGCGGACTCCGAGCGAGTCGAGCGCGTAGCGGATGAACGCCTTGCCGAAGGACCCCGTGCCTCCGGTGATCAGAATCGACGATCCACTGAGTATGCTCACGTGGCCCCCTGAATCGTGCGTGCGCGCTGTAGTCGTCGTGGCAGGCGGTAGCATAGCGCGATCGCTCGACGACGCAGAGTCACACGGGGGAATGGGGCTTCGGTGCGTATTGTCGGAATTATTCAGGCGCGCATGGGCTCGACGCGTTTGCCGGAAAAGGTGTTGCGGGAGCTGGGCGGCCGGTCCGTCCTGGCGTGGGTCGTACGCGCGGCGCGCGAGGCGGGGGCGCTCGACGACCTCCTCGTGGCCACCACGACCGAGCCGGCCGACGACGCGGTGGTCGCCGAGTGCCGCAGGCTGGGCGTGGCCTGGCACCGGGGGCCTGTCGACGACGTGCTGACCAGGTTCACGCAGGCGCTCGCGGGGCGGCGGTGCGACGCCGTCATGCGCTTCACCGCCGACTGCCCGCTGCTCGACCCCGAGGTGATCAGGGAGGCAGCGCTGGTCTTCCGTGCCGTGCCCGGGCTCGACTACCTCAGCACCAGCCTGGCCCGTACGCTGCCGCGCGGGCTCGACGTGGAGATCGCCGGCCGGGCCGCGCTCGACAGGGCCGACCGGGAGGCCACCGGCTTCCACCGCACCCACGTGACCTCCTACCTCTACGAGCACCCCGGCGACGCGCGGCTGCTCGGCCTGGCCTACCGGCCGGTCGCCGACGACCTGCGGGTCACCCTCGACACCGAGGACGACTGGCGGCTGATCCGCGCGGTGGTGACCGCGCTGGGCGACCGCTGCCTCCCGGCCAGGACGCTGGTCGGCTGGCTGCGCGAGCGGCCCGACGTGAGCGGGCTCAACGCCCACGTACGGCAGAAGTCCTTGCAGGACGCGTGACGGGCGGGGGCCGCGCCCGGCGGGTCGGGTTCCGGTGCGACGCGGGGGCGGAGCGCGGGGTCGGCCATCTCGTACGGTGCGTGGCCCTGGCCGAGGAGCTGTGCTCCCGGGGGGTCGAGGGGCTCTTCCTGGGCGAAGTACGCGACTCGCCGTGGGCGGCGGCCCAGCTCCGCGAGCGCGGGCTGCGGCTGGCCCCGGCGCCCCGTGAGCCCGCCGGGCTGGCGGCGCTCGCCCGCGAGCTGGGCCTCGACGCCGTGGTGCTCGACTCGTACGACCTGCCGCCGCCGACCGGCACGGCGCTCAGGGCCGCGGGGACGGCGGTGCTGGCCGTCGTCGACGGCGACCCGCTGGGCCAGGAGGCCGACCTCTACCTCGACCAGAACCTCGGCGCCGAGCGGCGGCCCTTCCCCGCGCAGGACCGGCGCCTGGCCGGGGCCCGTTACGTGCTGCTGCGCGACAGCGTACGACGCCGCACCCGGACACCTGGCCCCGGCGGGGTGCCGCACGTGCTGTGCTTCTTCGGCGGCACTGACAGCGCGGGCGTCGCCCCGGCCTGGGCACGGGCGCTGACCGCCACCGGGCGCCCCTTCCGGGCCACGGTCGTCAGCCCGCGGCCGTTCGAGGCGGACGACCCGATCACCGTGATCCCGCCGACGGACCGGCTGCCCGAGCTGATGGCCGGGGCCGACCTGGTGGTGACGGCGGCCGGCTCGGCCGTTTGGGAGCTGCTCCACCTCGGCGTCCCCACGGCGCTGAGCTGGGTGGCCGACAACCAGCTCATCGGCTACGAGGAACTGGTGGGCCGGGGCGTGGCGGCCGGGCTCGGCCGCGCCCCCGACGAGCGGGCCGTCGGCGTGCTGGCCCGGCTGCTCGCCGACCCCGCCGTGCGCGAGGAGCACGGCAGGCGGGGCGGCGGCCTGGTGGACGGCCGGGGCAGGGAACGCGTCGCCGACGCCCTCCTCGGACTCCGCCGGACCAGCTCCTGAACGGGCCGGGTCAGATCAGGTCCCACGTGAGCGGGGTGCCGAAGGACACGTCGCGGGTGAAGTGGCGGCCCATGACCTGCGCGGCGGCGTCGGGCGGCAGGCCGCCCGCGGGGCGGATCGAGCGGACGTTCTCCGGGGTCACGGGCTCGCCCGCGCTCACGTCGCGCACGACGTACAGCGAGCGGCGGAAGCGCAGCCCCTCCCGCTCGGACGACCGCGGCCCGATCGCCACCCCGCCCAGCGACCGCCAGGCCCGCTCGCTCTCGGTGACCAGCGCCGCCAGCTCGGCCGGCTCCAGCGAGAAGGCCGAGTCCACGCCGCCGTCGGCCCGCGACAGGGTGACGTGCTTCTCTATCAGGCACGCCCCCAGCGCCACCGCCGCCAGCGCGGCCCCGATGCCCAGGGTGTGGTCGGACAGGCCCACGACCTCGCCCGTCAGCGCCGCCAGCAGCGGCAGCGAGCGCACGTTGCTCTCCGACGGCGGCGCCGGGTACGTGGCCGTGCACGACAACACGGCCAGTTGCGCGCACCCGGCCTCGCGGGCGGCCGACACGGCGGCGTCGATCTCGGAGACCGAGGCCATCCCCGTCGAGATGATCATCGGCTTGCCCGTCGCCGCCGCGAGCCGGATCAGCGGCAGGTCCACGACCTCCGACGAGGCGATCTTGTACGCCGGCACGCCCAGCTTCTCCAGCAGCTCCACCGCCGTCGGGTCGAAGGGCGCGGAGAACGCCAGCAGGCCGCGCCTGCGCGCCCGTTCGAAGATCGGCTCATGCCACTCCCACGGCGTGTGGGCGCGCTCGAAGAGCCGGTAGAGGTTCTCCCCGCCCCACAGCTCGTGCTCGGCGGCCACGCGGAAGGCGGGCTCGTCGCAGTCGATGGTGAGCGTGTCGGGCGTGTAGGTCTGCAGCTTCAGCGCGTGCGCCCCCGCGTCGGCCACCGCGTCCACGATGGCCAGCGCCCGCTCCAGGCTGCCGTTGTGGTTGCCGGACAACTCCGCGACGACGAACGGCGGATGCCCAGGCCCGATCGCGCGTCCCCCGATGGAGATCATGTGTGGTCCCTCCTCAGCTCGATGGCCACGACGTCGCGCGGCACCCCGTCCACTTCCCGCTGGTAGGCGTCCACCTCGACGAACCCGAACCGCCGGTGCAGCCGCATGACCGGCTCGTTGCCGGCCAGCACCTCCCCGCACAGCGTGGTCAGCCCGAGCGGTCCGAAGGCGTGCTCGATGGCCGCCCGCTCCAGCCCGACCCAGGCCCGCAGCAGTGTCCCGGCCCGCTCCAGGCCGTCGAGGTCGAGGTAGAAGCCCCAGCGGGCCGTTCCTGGCAACACGTCCGTGTAGTGCACCACCCCGGCGGGGGCGCCGTCGTGGTCGTAGATCAGCACGCGCCGCGTCGCGTCGGCGAGGGTCGCCGCCCACCAGCGGGTGTGCTCGTCGCGGCTGATCTCGTGGGTGGTGAAGCTGGCGGCGCGTACGCGCGGGTGGTTGCGCCAGCGGCGGATGACCGGCAGCTCCTCGTTCCGGACGTCTCTCAGCATCGCGTCCCCCTACTGTCCGTGCTTCATCCCTTGCACAACGTAGCGGATTACGCGTGGGGTAAAGAGCTCATCAGGGACAGCCATCGGACCAGGAATCGGGACGGTCGCCGGGGCATGCTGCCCTCGACCCCATACCGAGCCAAGGAGCGAATTCGGCATGATCCCCCTGCTCAGCGTCGTCGTCCCGTTCTACAACGTGGAGCCGTACATCACCGAGTGCCTGAAGTCACTGGCCGCCCAGACCATGGACGACATGGAGGTGATCCTCGTGGACGACGGCTCCGTGGACGGCAGCAGGCGCGTCGCCGAGGACTTCGCCGCCAGGGACAGCCGCTTCGTCCTCGTCGGCCAGCGCAACCTCGGGCCGGGACCGGCCCGCAACCAGGGGATCAGGCAGGCCCGTGGCACCTACCTGGCCTTCGCCGACAGCGACGACGTCGTGCCGTCGCAGGCGTACGAGCAGCTCGTCGGCAGGCTCGCCGAGACCGGCTCCGACCTGGCGTGCGGCGCCGTGCGGCGGCTGGTGGACGGCGAGCTGGAGGAGTCGATCCTGCACGAGAAGGTGTTCAGGCGCCCCGAGCTGTGCACCCACATCACCGACAAACAGGTCCTGATCAGAGACCGTACCGTCTGGAACAAGGTCTACCGCCGCGACTTCTGGGAACGCGCCGGCCTGTGCTTCCCCTCGGGCATCTACGAGGACGTGCCCGTCGCCATGCAGGCCCACGTGCTGGCCACCGGCGTGGACATGCTGGGCGAGGTCGTCTACCACTGGCGCAAGCGCGACGACGGGGAGACCTCGATCACGCAGCGCCGCTCCGAGCTGCCCAACCTGCGCGAACGGCTGGCCGCCATCCGCGCCGTGCGCGCCTTCCTCGACGAGCGGGCGCCCGAGCTGCTCGACGGCTTCGACTCCCTCGTGCTGGAGAAGGACACCGTCTTCCTCTTCCAGGCGCTGGAGCAGTGCGAGGGCGACTGCGGGCCGCTGCTGGAGCTGGGCCGCTCGTGGATGGCCGAGCTGGGCCCGCACGTGCTGGCCACCGCCCCCTCGCTGCGCCGCCTGGAGCTGCACCTGCTCAGGCGGGGCCTGGTACGCGAGCTGCGCGCCGTACGCGAGTTCCGGCGCGGGCGGGAGGAGGTCACCCGCGTGGTGCCGCGCGGCTGGCGCACCACCAACTGGTACGGCGACTACCCCTTCTTCCGCGACCGCCGCCTGCGCGTGCCCGACGAGGTGTTCGACGCCCGCGACGAGCTCAAGCTGATCGCCCGGGTCGACGAGTGCGAGTGGACGGGCGCCGAGTACCGCCTGAGCGGGTACGTGGGCATCCACCGCGTCGACCGCAAGGTCCCCAAGGTCGGCCTGTGGCTCAGCGACGGCCGCCGCCGGATCCCGCTGGAGACGCGGCGCAAGGGCCGCTACGGCGTCGTGGCCGCCGTCGACCCCGGCCGCCTCGAAGGCGACGGCCCCTGGCGCCTCCAGGTACGGGCCGAGATCCGCGGCCTGGTGCTCAAGGGCTGGGCCAGGGACGGTGAGGCGAACACGGCGTGGCGGTTTACCGTGCCGGGTTGGTCAAGAAGCGGCATGGACATCCCCCAGTAGTTCCAGACAGTAATCGCTCCGGCGCGTCGCGTGGTCATGCTGGGATCCATGAGGACCTATTCGCTCGATGACGTCTACGAGACACGCAAGCGGAGAGATTCCTGGTGGACCGTGTATTTCGTGGACCCGGTCGCCTGCCGGGTCACCCTTCCCGTCGCCAACCACACCCGGCTGACGCCCAACGGGCTCACCGTGCTGTCGCTGGTCCTCGGCACGGCGTCGGCGGCCTTTTTCGCGGCGAATCAGCTCATAGCGGGCGCATGCTTCTTCTATCTGAGCTTCATGATCGACTGCGTGGACGGCAAAATCGCCAGGCTCAAGGGTACGGGGACCCCCTTCGGCCTCTGGCTCGACTACGTGGGGGACCGGATCAGGGTCGTCCTGTGCGCGGGCGGGCTGGCGTACGGGCAGTACGCGCTGACCGGCGACGTGCGCTACGTCGTGCTCGGCGCGGCGGTGGCCGTCCTGGACCTGTTCAGGTACGTCAACGCGCCGCAGATGAAGCGGGTGCGTGAGGCCGTCAGGGAGGAGCGGCAGGAGCCGGGCCCGGATCCCCTGCTCGCCGACCCGCTGCTCGCCGATCCAGCGCTGGTCGATCCCGTGCTGGCCGATCCTGTGCTGGCCGACCCGCTGCTCGCCGACCCGCTGGAGCCGGACTCGCTGGGGCGGGCGTCCCGGCCGCGCGGCTTCTTCCGGTTCTTCCGGCGGCTGAACAGGTTCCTGGCCCGCCATCGCGTCCGCTCGCACTTGGTGAGCGGCATCGAGTTTCACGCGGCGGTGTTCGTGATCGCGCCCCTTGCGGGGGCATGGGCGCTGATCCCGCTCGCCGTGGCGTCGGGGCTCCTGCTGCTCGCCAACGAGGTCTTCCTTGTCTACCGGATGTGGCTCTTCACGCGCAGGCACAGCGTGGGCTCGTCCCAGGAGAGCCGAGAGCACGTTCTCGTCTAAGTTTTCGGGGGTTAGAACGAAATGTCAGACCGGCCAGTCTTCGTCATCGGATGCCCGCGGTCCGGCACCACGATGCTCCAGCTCATGCTCCACTCGCACCCCCGCCTGGCGGTGCCGCCGGAGACGCGCTTCCTCGTTCCCGCTTATTACCGGCGTCGCACGTGGGGCGACCTGCGGGTGGACCAGCGCCGCCGCGCCCTGGCGCAGTGGATCGCGACCGACCGCAGCACGAAGTTCCGCGAACTCAAGATCGACAAGGACGAGTTCGTCCAGCAGGCCGTGGACGGGCCGGGCTCGCTCGGCTCCGTGTTCGGCACCGCCTTCCGCATGTACGCCGACCGCTTCGACAAGGCCCGCTGGGGCGACAAGCGGCCCAGCTACGTCAAGCAGGTGGACATGCTGCTGCGGCTCTTCCCCGACGCCCAGTTCGTCCATCTCATCAGGGACGGCCGCGACTGCGTGGCCTCGCTGAAGGAGATGCCCTGGTACACGCTGGACTCCTTCCATGCCGTCTCCACCTGGGCCGAGGCCATCGACGCGGGCGGCCGGCTGCGGCGCACCCTTGCCGAGGACACCTACTACGAGCTGCGCTACGAGGACCTCACCGACGACCCGATGACCGAGCTGAAGAAGCTCTGCCACTTCCTGGAGGAGGACTTCTCGACGTCGATGATCTCGCCTCGCGAGGCGGCTGTCGCGGCGGTGCCGCAGCACAAGGTCTGGCACAGCAACACCCACCGCGAGGTCACCCGCAGCCGGGTCGGGAGCTGGGCCGCCCGGCTCGACGACTGGGAGATCGCCCTGTGCGAGCACATGCTCGGCGACCGCCTGGAGTCGATGGGGTACGAGCTGAGCGGCGCGCCCAGGCCGGCCAAGGAGCACATCACGGCCTGCCAGAAGACCATGCAGAAGCGCAAGGCCAGCCGGATGCGCAAGGGCATGCGCGACCGGGTCAACCGGATGCGCGAGCCCGGCCCGGTGGCCGCCATGCTCACCACCCGCCAGCGCTCGCTCGCCGGCATCCCGCAGCAGCGCAAGGAGCTGACCGAGCCCGTGTAGCCGGGGCCGTTCCCTCCCGCCCGCGTCCCGCATGACCGGGACCCTTCGTACAAGCCGGGCGGGAGGCCCCTGTCGCCGACTCCCCGGAACCGGCCTCAGCGGTCGACGTGGGCGAACAGGGCCTCCCACCCGTCCAGCACGTGGTGGAGCCGGAACGACTCCGCCCTCGCCCGCGCCTCGGCTCCCAGGCGCCGCCGCTCCTCCTCGTCCCGCACCAGCCGCCCCAGCTCCGCCGCGAACGCGTCCACGTCCCCCGGCGGCACCAGCACAGGCCCGGCCGACCGTACGCCGCCGGACACGTCGAAGGCCACCGCGGGCACCCCGTGCGCCCCCGACTCCAGCAGCACGATCGGCAGCCCCTCGTGCTCGCTGGTCAGCCCCACGACCGAGGCATCCAGGTACTCCTGGGGCATCCGCGCGGCGGGCACCGCGCCCCTGAACACCACCCGGCCGCCCAGCCCCTCCCGCTCGGCGTGCGTACGCAGCCGGTCCAGCTCGCCGCCCTCCCCGACGAGGTGCAGCTCCCACGGCTCGGGCGCCCCCGACCGGGCGAACGCGCTGATCAGCCGGTCGAACCGCTTGACCCCCTCCAGCCGTCCCACGCCCAGCACCCGCGGCGACTCCAGCCGGGACACCTCGTCGGGCCATTCGGCCAGCGGGTTCGGCAGCGCGTGGGCGTTGGGCAGCAGCGCGTGCTCGGAGAAGCGCCACGCGTCGTACTCGGTGAGGAAGACGGCCTGGTCGAGGCCGGGGTAGTGGCGCCGGATCGAGGCCAGGTGCCAGCAGCTCTCGGCGTGGTCGTACGAGCCGTGGTACTGCCCGATCGGACGGAACCCGCGCGGCAGCAGCCGCGACACCCGGGCCACCACGGACGGCGAGGTCAGCACCGCGTAGCCCGACCCGATCTCCCCGAGCAGCGCCTTGAGCCGCCGGTCGTACCGCTTGCGGGCCAGCGCGCAGTCCGAGGGGAACTGGCTGATCAGGTGCCGGTGGTAGCGGGGGCGCTGGACGTAGCGGAACGGGGCGCCCGTCCGTTGCAGCCCGATCACGTGCACCTCGTGGCCGCGCCTGGCCAGCCCCTGGGCCAGGGTGTGGGTGACCCGCTGGACACCGCCGAGCGTGTCGGCGTCCAGGCAGGCGAACACGACGCTCATCGGGGCCCCTCGAAGAAGTCGGCGACGATCCTGGCCGTCGCGTCGCCGCGTTCGTCGGCACACCACAGGTCGCGGAAGGCGGCGTACCGGCCGGCGTGGTACTCGTGCAGCTCGGGCAGCCGGCGCAGCGCCGTCACCAGTTCCTCGGTCGTGGCGACGCACGGGCCGGGCGCGATCGACGGCAGGTCGTGGTAGACGCCGCGCTCCGACAGGCGGTAGTCGTCCCAGTCGTCTATGAGGAACACCATGGGCTTGCCTGTCAGCGCGTAGTCGCACATGACGGAGGAGTAGTCGGTCAGCAGCGCGTCCGAGGCCAGCATCAGATCGTTGATCTCGGGGTACGCGCTCGCCGAGCGGACGAAGTGCCTGAGGTGCTCGGGCGGCTCGTAGCGCTCGACCGGATGCGTACGCAGCAGCACCACCCACTCGTCGGCCAGTTCGTCGGCCATCAGCGCCAGGTCCGCCCGTACGGATCGGCCGCTGCCCTTCACCCGGTCCCGGTAGGTGGGCGCGTAGAGCAGGACCTGTCGTCCGGGCGGCACCTCCAGCGCCCGCAGCACCTCGCGCGCCGCCCCGCCCCGCACGAGCGCGTCGCATCGGGGCGTCCCGCAGCGGTACACCTTGCCCGTGTAGCCGTTCGACGGCAGGAACACCCGCGAGAACTCCGCGCTCGGCGAGATCAGCGCGTCCCAGCGCGCGACGGCGGCCCGCCACCTGTCGCGCGGCCGGTCGAAGTCGCCGCGCAGGTCGGGCGCGTCGAGCCCGATCGACTTGATGCCCTGCCCGTGCCAGGTCTGCAGGTAGCGCGTGCCGGCGGGTTTGGGGTAGTCGAGCGGGAAGCCGTGGCTGTCGACCCAGATCCCGGCCCTGGCCATGGTGTAGACGTAGCGCCAGCTTCCCCGGCGGACGAGCCGCGCGTCGGAGGGGAAGCTCCCGCGCCCCTTGGCCACCGACCAGACGACGTCGATCGGCAGCCCGCGCCGCCGCAGCTCCTCGTAGATGGCCCGCGGGCTGCCGCCGTACCCCTTGCCGACGTCTGACTCGAACAGCGCCAGGTCCTGGCGTCGCGGCAGCACCCTGATCAGCACCTTGTACGCCCGCAGCTTGTTCGCGGGCGTGCTGACGCGCCGCAGCAGCCGCCGCTTGACCCGCCGCCACACCGCGCGGGCGATGGAGTCGGGCCGCACGCACAGGTATCCGGCGTACCCCTCGACCCTGACCGTGCAGCCGCGCAGCTCGATCGGCTCGGTACGCGGGTCGGCGATGAGCCGGTCGGTCGTGGTGTGCCCGTCGGAGAGCCGGGTGAAGCCGATGCACGGGTCGCACCTGCCCGACGGCACGAAGGTGACGTGGCTGACGTAGCCGCCCTCGTCCGACGGCTCCGGCTCGATGGGCACCCGCCGCTTGCCGAGCTGCAGGAACGCCCGCCGCTCCGGCGGCAGCACGCCGAACGGGTCGTAGGTCCGCACGGTCATCCGCACCCGCCGGCCGTCCGAGGCCAGGTCGGTCACCTCGTGCCGCAGCCGGGAGGAGGTGTAGGGCAGCTCGGCCAGCCGCAGCGGCGTGATGTCCAGCCCGGGGGAGGCCGAGGTGCCCCAGTACGTCCGTCCGCCGAGCTGCACGGCCGCCCGTGGCGCGGCCCGGGGCCCGTTCAGCGAGCCGGCCGCCAGCCGCAGGTCCTCGAACCTGTCGTCCAGGATGAGCCGGCAGCAGACCCGGTCCAGCGGGTCGACGCGCTCGTACACCTCGTCCTGGATCTCCTCCAGGTACGGCCGCACCACCGAGGCGAACTCCTTGACCCACACCAGGTCCCGCAGCGGCAACGGGTTGAGGTAGACGCGCAGGTCCTGCCGCAGGAACCGGTACTGCCGGTACGGCACCAGGTCCGCGGCCCCGCGCTCGCGCAGCACGTCGTCGCTCAGCCGTGCCGCGATCACCCGCTGGCGCACGTTCTCCAGGTCGTCGACGCCCTGCGAGATCGAGTCGTTCCCCGGCGCCCGGTGCCAGTGGTAGACGACCCACGGCACGATGGCGAACCTGGGTGCCACCGCGTACAGCTCAGCGCCGAAGACGTGGTCCTCGTAGTGGATGTGCTCGGGAAAGCGCAGCCCGTGCTCGCGCAGCCAGGCCACGTCGTAGAGCTTGTTGGTGCTGAAGCAGTCGAGGAACAGCTCGGGCTCGGCCCTGACGCCCTCGACCACCCGCCGCCTGGCGAACAACGACGGGTAGTAGGGCCGCAGCCGCCCGTCCGACTCGAACAGCCGCGAGATCTGCCCCGACACGAACGCGGCCCCGGTCCGTTCGATCTCGGTGAGCAGGCTCTTGCAGGCGTGCCGGGGCAACTCGTCGTCGCTGTCCAGAAACATGACGTACGGCGCCGCCGCCGCGGCGATCCCGTCGTTGCGTGGCGCCCCGCAGCCGCCGCTGTTGCCGGGTCTGCGCAGGTACTGCACGCGGGGATCGCGCTCGGCCAGCCGCCGTGCCACCTGCGGCGTGCCGTCCGTGCTGGCGTCGTCGCAGATGATCACTTCCAGGTCGCGCAGCGACTGCCCGAGCACGGAACGCACGGCTCTGGGCAGGCGGGCAGCGTCGTTGTACGTGATGACGACGACGGTGACGTCCGGCATCCCCAAGTCCTCCCGCTCGACCTTCCCCGGCGGGAATCGCCCTTCCCCCAGGCGGGATGAAGTGTCCGGACTTGATTGAGTATTTGCCGAAAATCAGCGCGTAAGCCGACGAATCACCCAGATGATGGCGAGCAGCGCCACGAGCGCGCCCGCGACGGGCGCCAGCCGCTTCAGCAGCGGCTGCCCGGCGATCTCCAGCAGGTCGAGGGCCTCCTCGTCGGGCGTGCGCGACGTGCGCAGCGTGCCCACGGGATGCGCGTCCTGCTCAGGCGACGGCACCGCGCTCAGGTGCCGCCCCTCCTCCGCCCGCGCCCCGACCGGCGCACCCCCGAGAGGCTCACCCACGGACGTCGGCTCCACGGTGGACTCGGCGAGCAGGTCGGCCAGGTTGGCGGCGAACTTCTCGATGAGCTTGCCGCCGACCTCCGCCATCACGCCCCGCCCGAACTGCGCGGGCCGCCCGGTGACGTTGAAGGTCGTCTCCACGGTCACCAGCGTGGCCTCGCCGCGCGGCCGCATCCGCACCCTGACCGTGGCGGAGGCCGTGCCCGAGCCCCTGGCCTCCTTGCCGGACGCCTGGATGGTGAGCGCGTAGGAGTCTTTGTCGACGTCCTCGAACCTGGCCGTGCCCCGGTAGGTGACCACGATCGGGCCGACCTTGACCTTCATCCTGCCGGTGAACTCGTCGCCCTCGAAGCCGTCGAGCGTCGCCCCGGGCAGGCACGGCGCGACTCGTTCGACGTCGAGCAGCACCGCCCAGGCCCGCTGGATCGGAATGGGAACAGTGAACTCGTGCTCGAACCGCATCGCCATCGATCCGCTCCTTCCTCCGATGCCTGTGACCCTATGTCGCGATGGGGCCGCCCGCGTGGGGGACGCCCTGGAAGGAGGGCGTCCCCGGGCGGCGGGATCAGGGCGATCCCGCCGCGGCCAGCACCGCGCGACGGGTCAGGACCTTCGCCAGGTGCCTGCGGTAGTCGGGCTGGGCGTGCAGGTCAGCGGGCGGCGAAGTGCCGGCCGCCGCCTCCTGGCACGCCTGGCGTACCTGGTCGCCCGGCTCCGCGTCCCGCAGGGCCGCCTCCGTGGCCACGGCGCGCACCGGCGTCGGCCCCATGTTGGTCAGTCCGATCCTGGCCTCGGCGATCGAGCCGTTGGAGCGCCTGACGGCCGCCGCCACGCCCACGATGGCCCACGCCTGCGCGGTGCGGTGGAACTTCTCGTAGTGGAAGCCCCAGCCCGCGCCGAGCTTCGGGAGCTTCACCCCGGCCAGGAGCTCGCCCTGGCGCAGCGACGGCTCCAGATAGTCGACGAAGAACTCGGCGGCCGGGATCTCCCGCTCGCCCTCCTCCGAGGCGGCCACGAGCACGCCGTCCAGGGCCAGCACCACGGCGGGCAGGTCACCGGCCGGGTCGGCGTGGGCCAGCGAGCCGCCGAACGTGCCCCGGTGCCTGATGGCCGGGTCGGCCACCTGGGCCGCGGCCAGCGCCGGCAGCGGGCAGGCCGCCCTCAGCACGGGCGAGCGCATGATCTCGTCGTGCGTGGTCAGCGCGCCGATGTAGACGTGGTCGCCGCGGTCGTGCACGCCGCTCAGCTCGGTCAGGCGGCCGACGTCCACCAGCGTCGACGGGTACGCCAGCCGCAGCCGCAGCAACGGCAGCAGCGACTGGCCGCCGGCCAGCACCTTGGCGTCCTCGTCCGAGGCCAGCGCCTGGCACGCCTCGGCGACCGAGCCGGGGCGCACGTAGTCGAACTGGGCGGGGATCATCGCCGCGCTCCTTCCTGCGCCCGATCTTCGAGGGCCCGCCAGATCCGTTCGGGCGTGCACGGCATCTGGACGTCGTTGACGCCGCGCGGGCGAAGGGCGTCCACGATGGCGTTCACCACGGCCGGGGTCGAGGCGATCGTGCCGGCCTCGCCCACGCCCTTGACGCCCAGCGGGTTGCTGGTCGCAGGGGACTCGGTCCGGTCGAGGGTGAAGCCGGGCAGGTCGGCGGCCGACGGCAGCAGGTAGTCGGCCATCGTGGTGGTCAGCAGGTTGCCCTCGGCGTCGTACACGGCCTCCTCGAACAGCGCCTGCGCGATGCCCTGGGCGATGCCGCCGTGCAACTGGCCCTCGACGATCAGCGGGTTGACGACCTTGCCGATGTCGTCCACCGCCACGTACGAGCGGATCTTCGCCATGCCCGTCTCGGTGTCCACCTCCACCGCGCACAGGTGGGTTCCGTGCGGGAAGGAGTAGTTCTCCGGGTCGAAAGTGGCCTCGGAGTCGAGCCGCGCCTCCACCCCGTCGGGCAGGTCGTGCGCCGTGAACGCGGCGTAGGCCAGCTCCTGGATGGTCTTCTGCGCGTCCGTTCCGCGCACCTTGAACGCGCCTGCCTGGAACTCCAGGTCGTCGGGCGAGCACTCCAGCATGTGCGCGGCCAGCTTGCGGGCCTTGTCCTTGACCTTCTCGCACGCCTTGAACACCGCGATCCCGCCGACGACCAGCGAGCGCGAGCCGTAGGTGTCCATGCCCTTGTGCGCGATCGCCGTGTCGCCGTGCAGCACCGTGACGTCGTCGAACGGCACCCCGAGCGCGTCGGCCACGATCTGGCTCCACGACGTCACGTGGCCCTGCCCGTGCGGCGACGTGCCGGTGATGACCTCGACCTTGCCCGTTGGCAGCATGCGCACCGAGCCGTGCTCCCAGCCGCCCGCCGCGTAGCTCGCCTCCCCGAGCATCCTGGACGGAGCCAGCCCGCACATCTCCGTGTACGTGCTGACCCCGATCCCGAGCTGCACCGGGTCGCCCCTGTCACGCCGGTCGGCCTGTTCTGCCCGCAGCTTGTCGTAGCCGAACAGGGACAGCGCCTTGTCGGTGGCCGCCTCGTAGTTGCCCGAGTCGTACGTCAGCCCGGAGATCGTGGTGTACGGGAACTCGTCGTGCCTGATCCAGTTGCGCCTGCGCACCTCCACGGGGTCCAGGTCCAGCCGGACGGCCAGCTCGTCCATCACCCGCTCGATCCCGAACGTGGCCTCAGGACGGCCCGCGCCCCGGTAGGCGTCGGTGGGCATCTTGGTGGTGAACACACCCGTGCAGCCGAACTCGTACGCGTCCATCTTGTAGATCGCGTTGAACATCGCCGCGCCCAGCATCGGCACGCCCGGCGTCACCAGCATCAGGTACGCGCCCATGTCGGCCAGTAGATCCACCTGCAACCCGCGGATGCGCCCGTCGGACTCGGCGGCCAGCCGGATGTGCTGGAGCTGGTCGCGTCCGTGGTGCACGGTCAGGTTGCCCTCGGAACGGGACTCCGTCCACTTCACCGGCCTGCCGAGCCTGCGGGCGAGCAGCAGGCAGAGCACCTCTTCCGCGGTGACCTGGAGCTTCGAGCCGAACCCGCCGCCCACGTCGGGCGCGATCACGCGGATCTTGTGCTCGGGGATGCCGGTCACCACGGCCAGCATGACCCGCAGCACGTGCGGGATCTGCGTGGCCGACCACAACGTGAACGCGTCGCCGTCGGTGTCGGCCAGGACCGCCCGCGGCTCCATCGCGCTCGGGATGAGGCGCTGCTGGACGTAGGTCCGGTCGATGACGACGGGCGCGTCACGGAACGCGGCCTCGATGTCCCCGGAGTTGATCTTCACGCTGAACGCCTTGTTGCCCGCCTCGTGCACCTTGGGGCTGTCGGAGGTGAGCGCCTGGCGCATGTCGAGCACGGCGGGCAGCGGCTCGTAGTCGACCTCGATGGCCTCCAGCGCGTCGGCCGCGCGGTAGCGGTCGGTCGCGATCACGCAGGCCACGGCCTCACCCACGTAGCGGACCTCGGAGACGGCCATCGGCGGGTGGTCGGGGATGACGATGTCGGGGCTCACCGGCCACGCGCACGGCAGGCTGCCCTGCTCGGCCGCGAAGTCCTGGCCGCTGAAGGCCGCCACCACCCCCGGGAGGTCGCGCGCCCCCGACACGTCGACCCCGGTGATCCTGGCGTGCGCCATCGGGCTGCGCAGGAACGCCACGTACAGCAGGCCGGGACGGGAGAGGTTGTCCGTCCACTGCGTGCGCCCCGTCAGCAGCCTGGCGTCCTCCTTCCGCCTGCGCGGGCGTCCGATCTCCTGAACGGTCATGACGCGCTCACCGCCCGGCCCATGTCCTGCGCGCCCCTGCGTACGGCGCGCACGATGTTGCAGTAGCCGGTGCAGCGGCACAGGTTGCCCTCCAGGCCGTGCCTGATCGTCTCCTCAGACGGCTCGGGGTCGTCCCTGAGCAGGTCTATCGCGGCCATGACCATGCCGGGCGTGCAGTAGCCGCACTGCAGGGCGTGCTCTTCGTGGAAGGCCCGCTGCATCGGGTGCATCGAACCGTTCGTGCCCAGGCCCTCGATGGTGACGACGTCGCTGCCGTCGGCCTGCACGGCCAGCACCGAGCAGCTCTTCGCGCTCTTCCCGTCGAGCATGACCGTGCAGGCGCCGCAGTTGCTGGTGTCGCAACCGATGGGCGTGCCGGTCTTGCCCAGTCGTTCTCGGAGCAGGTGGACGAGCAGGAGCCGCGGCTCGACGTCCTCCTCGTACGTGGTCCCGTCGACGGTGATGGTGATTCGGGGCATACGTCCTCCCTCAGAAGCAGGGGAAAGGCGGACACTCCGAACCTACGCCGGTGTTATTTCCGGTCAAGGTTTACTTACCGCGGACCATTCGCGCGACGATCGCCACCAACCCTGCGAATGCCAATCCCAGCACTGTCACCCCGACCAGGACCAGCGTATGCGTGATCGTGCGTGTCACTGTCAAAATGCCCAGAACGATGAAGAGCACACCACTCAGCAGGGCCATCCAGTCCGTACGGTGCAGTTGACGGGGGCGTTCGACGTCACGCGGCACTGCGCACCTCCATATCGCCCAGGCCGCCCTTCAGGTTCAGCACGATCGTGGAGACCTTGCCCTCCGGCTCGACCTCGGGCTCCATCACCTTGTTCACGCGTACGTCGACGCCGCCCGTGAGCGACGGGCCGATCACGATGTCGCCGACCTTGTTGCTGGCGTGCACCTCGACCCTGGCCGTGGACGGCACGATCACCTCGAGTTCGCCGGCCGAGATCGCCGCGCTGAACGTCACCCTCGTCCCCGGCGGCAGCTTCAGCTCCGACAGGTCCAGGCGGCCGTCGCCCAGCCCGACATCGTAGACCTGACCGGCCTCCGCGACGCTGGTGGGCACCCACTCGACGGAGCCGAGGTTCCTGGGCACGCCGCCGAGCATCAACCCCATGCCCACGATCAGCACGAGCGCGGTGCCCGCGGCCACCAGACCGGCCCCGCGGCCCCACCAGGCGGCGACGAGCAGCCCGGCGCCGATCGTGATGAGCATGGCGCCGCCGACGATGGTCGGGCTCACTCCGGCGGCCGACCTGGCTTGGACCGCCACGACGATCCCTCCAATGATGATTGCCAGCAGGATGGTGATGGCGCCGATGTACGACTTCGGCCGCCGCGCGCGTTCCCGCCTCGGGATCGGGCGGAAGTACAGGGCCGGGTCGTAAGGTCCGTGGCCGGCGTGGCTCGCCTGCCTGGCCGGGTCGAGCGGCCGGTAGGGGCCGTTCGGCGCGAACGGCTCGCCCTGGCGGGTGTAGTCGACGGCGGTCGGCGGGTCGGGCCGGTAGGCGCGCTCCTGGCGCGTGGGCTGGGTGGGCTGGGTGGGCTGGTAAGACGGTGACGCGTGCTGCGCGGTCACCGCCTCCGGCGGCACCCCCCTGTCATCGCGCCTGTCATCGCGCCGCTGGCCCTGGCGGGTCTGCCGGGCCTGGTAGGCCGCGTCGCGTACGCCCTGGGCGGTCTCCCGCAACTCCTCGACGGACGGCGACACGGCCTCGGCCACGGGCGCCGCCTCCTGACGCGGGGGCGGGTCGTTCGAGGGCGCGACCCTCGGCAGCTCGGCCGTCGGAGGCTCTGCGGCCGGGGGCACGTCGGACGGAGGCGCCATCGGGCCGGGCTCGGGGGCGCGGACGGAGGAACGCTGCCCGGGAGCGGGCACATCCGGAACGTGCGGCATATCCGGGACGTGCGGGACATGCGTGGTATGCGGGACATCGGGGGTTTCCGGGGTGGGGACAGAAGGGCCGGGGCGCGGGGCCTGGACGGGGGAGGCCGGGGCCGGGCCCTCGTAGAAGGCCGCCGGAGCCCCCTGCCGCCGCATCAGCCGCTCCGGCATCGACCGGGCCAGCCCCAGCAGGTCGACCCCGCTGGAGTGCGCGGCCAGCAACGACACCGCCAGGAACATCGCGACCACCAGCGAGCCCGCGTCCAGCCACACCGTCGCCAGGTTGATCGCCAGCCCGAACCCCAGCACCGCTGTCAGCAGCGCCATCACGGTCTCGGCGTCGAAGTCGCGCCGCGTCCACTGCTCGATGATCCCCGGCCGGCCGTTCGGCTCCTTCATCAGCAGGAACGCCGCGAGATAGAGGAACAGCCCGATCCCGGAGCCGAGCAGCAGCACCGCGAAGGCCACACGGAACACCACAGGATCGATCCCCGTGTGCCGTCCGAGCCCGGCGCAGACCCCCATGAGGATGCGTCCCTCACCGCTGCGTCGCAGCTCTCGGGGAGGAGCGGCCGGTTGCCGGGGCGGAGCTTCTGTCATGCCTACCATCGTGGACGAACCAGCCGTGTGCCGCATCCGGGACACCCCTGACCCGACCCGGGGGTTGTTCCCCGATGGTGGACATGCCCGCCGACATGTGACTATGGCCATGTTATGGCTGACCAGAAGACACTCGCCGAGCAGAGCGGCGACAAGCCCTTCCGCCGGATGATGCGCCCAATGGAAGGGCGGCTGCTCGGCGGTGTCGCCCAGGGCCTGGCGACGCAGCTCAAGCTCGATCCCGTGGTGATCAGGCTGATGATAGTGCTGCTCACCGTCGTCCAGGGCGTCGGTGTGGTGGCGTACGCGGTGCTGTGGATGATCACGCCGCGCGAGCCGTACGAGGGGAGTCCGCCGCAACGCGACTGGAGCCAGCTCGCCGCGTTCAGCGCCATCGGGGTGGCGCTGTTCGCGTTCGACTGGCTGACCGGGGCCTCGCAGGGAGGCATCGGCCTGCTGCCGTTCGCGGTGTGCGGGATCGGCGCGCTGATCCTCTGGCAACAGGCCGATCCGGACCGCCGCCGGAGCTGGATGAGCGGCGCGACGCTGAGCATGCGCAAGAACCGGGTGCGTACGCTGCTCGGCATCGTCCTGGTCGTGATCGGCGCGATCGGCTTCCTGGCCGCGGAGGGCGAGCTGCCCCAGGTCAGAGACAGCCTGCTGTTCACCGTCGTGGTGGTCGGCGGCCTGGCGGTGATCGCCGCCCCCTGGCTGGCCGGCCTGTGGAAAGAGCTGCAGTTGGAGCGCCGCGAGCGGATCAGGCAGGAGGAGCGGGCCGAGGTGGCGGCCATGGTCCACGACTCCGTGCTGCACACGCTCACCCTCATCCAGCGCGTCGCCCACGATCCGCGCGAGGTGTCCCGCCTGGCCCGTTCGCAGGAGCGCGAGCTGCGCAATTGGCTCTACCAGCCGGCCCAGGACGCCGACGCCACGGTCGCCGCGGCCGTACGCCGGATCGCGGCGGAGGAGGAGGACGCGCACGGCGTGCCCATCGAGGTCGTCTGCGTCGGCGACTTCGCCCTCGACCCGGCGGGCAAGCTGGCCGCCACGTTGAAGGCGGCCAGGCAGGCGATGGTCAACGCGGCCAAATACTCTGAGAGTCCGTCCATTTCCGTGTACGCGGAAGTCGAGGGTGAAGTGGTCACGATTTTCGTGAAGGATCGGGGCAAGGGGTTCGACCTCGAGGCGGTGCCGCTCGACCGGATGGGCATCAGGGAGTCCATCATCGGGAGAATGGAACGTCACGGCGGCTCGGCCCGTGTGCGCACCTCGCCGGGTGAGGGCACGGAAGTGATGTTGACGATGAAGGTGGAGAAGGCATGACGCGCGTACTGATCGTCGATGACCACCGGTTGTTCCGATCGGGCGTACGCGCCGAGCTGGGCGACTCGATCGAGGTGGTCGGCGAGGCCGAAGACGTCGAGACGGCCGTCCAGGCGATCGCCGAGCACCAGCCCGACGTGGTCCTGCTCGACGTGCACATGCCCGGGGGCGGCGGCCAGGAGGTGCTGCGCCGGGTGCTGGGCTCGGGGTCGCAGGTCCGGTTCCTGGCGCTGTCGGTGTCCGACGCCGCCGAAGACGTCATCGGGGTGATCAGGGGCGGCGCCCGCGGCTACGTGACCAAGAACATCAGCGGCAAGGAGCTGACCGACGCCATCCGCCGGGTGTCCGAGGGCGACGCGGTCTTCTCGCCGCGGCTGGCGGGGTTCGTGCTGGACGCGTTCGCCTCCTCCGAGGCGCCCTCCATCGATCCCGAGCTCGACTCGCTGACCCAGCGGGAGCGGGAGGTGCTGCGGCTGATCGCGCGCGGGTACGCGTACAAGGAGATCGCCAAGGAGCTGTTCATCTCGGTCAAGACCGTGGAGACCCACGTGTCGTCGGTGCTGCGCAAGCTCCAGCTCTCCAACCGCCACGAGCTGTCGCGCTGGGCCACCGCCCGCCGCCTCGTCTGACCCCGTCTGGTCCTATATGAGGGCTCCTGGCCCTATTTGACTTCTGACATCTGACTGCGGCTGTTCGGTCCGGTGTAGATCCTTGTTTGGTGTGGATTGGACCGTTACGAGATAGTTATCGGCTAATCGCGCTCAAATCATCCCTCACATTTGTCACATAGGGAGGTAGTCGAAGCACAAAGTCCAGGAGTAAACCCCTTTGAAGCGCGTCACCCGGATGCTTCCGGCACTGATCGCACTCGTGACCGCGACAGCCTGCGCGGCCGAGAGCACCTCTGCCCCTGTGGCCCAGGAGCCCGCCAGGGCACAGGTCCCGGTGCAGGTCAACGTACAGGCACAGGTCGAGCCCGCGACGCTCGCCGCGGCGGCGGCCCCGACCGAACCGCCGGCGAAGGCCAAGCTCGGCATAGCCGACATAACCCCCATGGGGGAGAATACGGAGAAAGTCGGAGTAGGCTTCCCGATCATCGTCACCTTCGACCGTGACGTCAAAGACAAGGCGGCCGTCGAGGCGCTGCTCGAAGTCGAGCCGGAGAAACCGGTGGAAGGTGCCTGGCGCTGGGTGTCGGAGCGCAAGGTGATCTACCGGACGAAGACGTACTGGCAGCCGAACCAGAAAGTGCTCTTCAGCGCGCGGCTGTCCGGACTGCCCGGCAACAGCGCCGCCAAGGACGTCTCCCGCCGCTTCGCCGTCGGCGCGAAGAACATCTCCGTGGTCGACACCCGCAAGCACACGATGAAGGTCTACCGCAACGGCAAGCTGGCCAAGAAGATCCCGATCAGCGCCGGCAAGGGCGGACTGGTCAGGAACGGGGTGGACGTCTATCTCACCACCAGCGGCGTTCACCTCACCATGGGCAAGAAGGCCGTGGAGACCATGACCTCCTCGTGGATGGGCGTGACGGACCCCAAGGACCCGCGCTACTACAAGGAGGAGATCCCGTGGGCGGTACGCATCTCCGACAGCGGTGAGTACGTCCACCAGAGCGCCGGGTACTACCAGTATCTCGGCCGCTCCAACCAGAGCCACGGCTGCGTGCGCGCCACCCCGGCCGGGGCCAAGTGGTTCTACACGATCGCCCAGCGCGGCGACGTCGTGAAGATCACCGGCACCAAGCGCAAGCTCCAGTGGAACAACGGGTGGAGCTACTGGCAGCTCAACTGGACCCAGTGGAAGCAGGGCAGCGCGCTGAAGAGCTGACCCGCGCGCACGGCCTCACGGGCCGCTCCTCCGCCAAGGGGAGCGGCCCTTCCCATGCCGGGGAGGCGCTGTCCCGGGGGAGACGCTAGAGCTTCTCCAGCGGCGCGTACGCCAGCAGCAGCGTCTTCTCCCCGTCACTGCCGAAGTCGATCTTGACCTTGGTCTTCTCCGCGACCCCGTCCACCGACACCACCGTGCCCAGCCCGAACGCGTCGTGCGAGACCCGGTCGCCGGGCGCCAGGCTCGGCATCGTGCGCCCTCCTCCTCCACCGCCGCTCTTCGCCGGAGGGGTGCGGGCGGGCTCGCGTCGCGTGGCGGCGCTCCAGGCGGACTTCTCCGGATCGGTACGCCAGTCGATGAGCTGCCCGGGCACCTCGTTGACGAACCGCGAGGCGGGGTTGAACGACGGCGCCCCCCAGGAGCTGCGCACGGCCGCCCGGGTGAGGTAGAGCCGCTTCTGCGCCCTGGTGATGCCGACGTAGGCCAGCCGTCGCTCCTCCTCCAGCTCTCTGGGCTCGCCCAGCGACCGGATGTGCGGGAACACGCCGTCTTCCATGGCCGTCAGGAACACCACGGGGAACTCCAGCCCCTTGGCGGTGTGCAGGGTCATCAACGTGACGACCCCCTGCCCGCCGTCGGTGTCGGGGATCTGGTCGGCGTCGGCCACCAGCGACACCTGCTCCAGGAACTCCACCAGCGTGCCCTCCGGGTTGGCCTCCTCGAACTCGGAGGCGACGGAGATCAGCTCGTTGAGGTTTTCCAGGCGCGACTCGTCCTGAGGGTCTTCTGACGCCTCCAGCTCGGCGCGGTAGCCGGTGGCCACCAGCACCTCCTCGGCCAGCGCCGACGGCGGCACGCCCGCGGCCTTGGCGATCAGCTCCTCGACGAGCGCGACGAACTCGCGTACGGCGTTGAGCGAGCGCGTGGCCATCCCGTACGCCTCGTCGGCGCGGCGCAGCGCGTCCCAGAACGAGATGCGCTCGCGCGAGGACAGCGCCTCGATCATGGCCTCGGCCCGGTCGCCGATGCCGCGCTTGGGCACGTTGAGTATGCGCCGCAGGGACACCACGTCGGCCGGGTTGGCCAGCACCCGCAGGTAGGCCAGCAGGTCCTTGACCTCTTTGCGCTCGTAGAAGCGCACGCCCCCGACCACCTTGTACGGCAGCCCGGTGCGGATGAAGATCTCCTCGAACACACGGGAGGCCGCGTTGGTGCGGTAGAAGACCGCGACCTCGCCCGGCTTGACGCCCTCCTCGTCGCTGAGCCGATCGACCTCCTGGGCCACGAACATGGCCTCGTCATGCTCGTTGTCGGCCACGTAACCCACGATCTTGGGCCCGTCGCCCTGGTCGGACCAGAGGTTCTTGGGCTTGCGCGACTCGTTGCGCGCGATCACGGCATTGGCGGCGGCCAGGATGTTCTGAGTCGAGCGGTAGTTCTGCTCCAGCAGGATCGTGCGGGCGTCGGGATAGTCGCGCTCGAACTCCAGGATGTTGCGGATCGTCGCGCCACGGAAGGCGTAGATGGACTGGTCGGCGTCGCCCACCACGCACAGCTCGGACATGTCGCCGCCCGAGCGCACCAACTCGCCGTCGGCCGTGCGCAGCTCGGGATGCCCCACCAGCTCCCTGATCAGGATGTATTGGGCGTGGTTGGTGTCTTGGTACTCGTCGACCAGCACGTGCCTGAACCGCATCCGGTAGTGCTCGGCCACCTCGGGGAAGAGCTGGAACAACGTCACCGTGTTCATGATGATGTCGTCGAAGTCCATCGCGCCGGCCTCGGTCAGCTTGAGCTGGTAGCTCTTGTACGCCTGCGCGAGCGTCTTCTCCAGGTGCGAACCCGCCCTGTCGAGCGCCGTCTCGTAGTCGACCAGCTCGTTCTTGAAGTTGCTGACCTGCGCCGAGAACGAGCGCGGCGGGTAACGCTTGGGGTCGAGCTCCATCTCCCGGCACACCATGGCCATGAGCCGCTGCGAGTCGGCCTGGTCGTAGATCGAGAAGCTCGACGGGAACCCCAGCCGCTTGGCCTCGCGTCGCAGGATCCGCATGCACGCGCTGTGGAACGTCATCACCCACATCGCCTTGGAACGCGGCCCGACCAGCTTGTCGATGCGCTCCTTCATCTCCTTGGCGGCCTTGTTGGTGAAGGTGATCGCCAGGATCTCGCCCGGATGCGCCTCGCGCTCGGCCAGCAGGTAGGCGATGCGGTGCGTCAGCACCCGCGTCTTGCCGGATCCCGCCCCCGCCACGATGAGCAGCGGACTGCCATGATGAATCACGGCCTCGCGCTGCTGCGGGTTGAGACCGTCGAGCAAGGGGTGGTCAACAGAGACTTGGGTCGGCACCTACCTAGGTTAAGACGCTCCACCGACAATCGGCGCCCGGAATGCCATCGGCGGGCGGCCGGTTGTGATCGGTGGAAGGCCGGGAAAGGGGAGTCATGCTGCCGGAGAGCGAGATCAACAGGGTGCTCGTCGTGACCGCCCATCCCGATGACGCCGACTTCGCCTCGGCGGGGACCGTGGCGTTGTTCGTGGACCGGGGCGTGGAGGTCACGTACCTGCTGGTCACGGACGGTGACGCGGGCGGCAACGAGCGCACCCTGGACAATTCCGGCATGGCGGAGCTGCGCAGGTCCGAGCAACTGGCCGCCGCCAAGGCGGTGGGCGTGAGCGACGTACGCTTCCTCGGTCGGCCCGACGGCCGGGTGGTGCCCTCCCTGGAGCTAAGGAAGGCCATCGCCCGAGTGATCCGCCAGGTCAGGCCCGACCTCGTCATCACCCATCACCCCGACCGCAACTACCGGTCCATCGCCCCCAGCCACCCCGACCACCGCGCAGTGGGCGGCGCGACCCTCGACGCGGTGTATCCGGACGCGCGCAATCCGTACGCGTTCCCGGAGCTGATCGAGGAGGAGGGGCTGGAGGCGTGGACCGTACGTGAGGTGTGGCTGAACGGCGGCGCCACCCCCGACCACTGGGTGGACATCACCGAGACCATCGACCGCAAGCTCGCGGCCCTGCGGTCACACGTGAGCCAGGTCTCCCACGTCGAGGGCTTCGCCGACTTCGTCAGGAGCCGCTTCGCCGCGTGGGCGAAGGAGGCCGGGTTCGGCGAAGACCGCTACGCGGAAGCCTTCCAGGTCGTCCCCACGGGCTGAGCCCTCTGACCGTGACCGGTGCGGCGACCGGAAAACACCGCAGGAGCACCAGCGCGGTGCGGCGTCGGCGTCGTAACTAGAGCGGGGCCTCGTAACTAGAGCGGGCCGCAGCGAGGCCAGGCCGGGGACGGGCGGGCCAGGTCGGGGCGGGGTCACAGCGCCACCTGCGGCAGATCGCGGCCGACGTGCGGGGCGCGGACGATGCCCACCAGTACGGATTCCAGGCGCTCGCGATCACCCGGATCGATCTCCCCGATCAGTCCCTCGACCCGTGCGGTGACCTTGCGGTGCGCGTCATGGGCGATCTCCCTGCCCTGCTCGGTCAGCTCGATGCCGCAGGCACGCCGGTCACGCTGATCACGGACCCGGACCACCACGCCGCGCCGTTCGGCCCGGTCGACGAGCCCGGTCATGCTGGACTTCTCCAGCCCCAGCGCCCTGCTCATCTCCGTCATGCCCGTCGAGCCGCCCAGCAGCATGCACAGGAGCTGGATCTGCTGCGGAGTCAGCTCGAACTCCTTGCTGACCTCGGCGTAGACCCGGGTCACCAGGTGGGCCAGCCGTACCAGCGCGGTGGCCAGCTTGGTGTCTTCCATCCTCGCAGTCTAGTTGACGATAGTTTGCACTACGAACTACAGTCATTCGCGCTACGAACTATCCGTCCAACGAATTAAGGAAGGCCAGTGAAGAGTGCCAACGCGACCTTGTTCGCCCTGGTCGCCTCGGTCTTCAGCTATGCGCTGATGCAGACGATGGTCGTCCCCGCGGTCGGCCTGCTGCAGCGCGAGCTGGCCACCACGCCGGGCTGGGCCTCGTGGATCATCAGCGGGTTCCTGTTGTCCAGCGCCGTGCTCACCCCGCTGCTCGGCCGGATGGGCGACCTGTACGGCAAGCGGCGCGTGCTGCTCGCCGTGCTGATCACGTATCTCGTCGGCATGGCCGGGGCCCTGGCCGCGCAGGACATCGGGCAACTGATCGCGGCCAGGGTCGTGCAGGGCGCGGCGCTCGCGCTGGTGCCGCTGTCCATGGCCATCCTGCGGGAGACGATGCCGCGCGAGCGCATGGCGTTCGCGTTCGGGCTGATCTCCGGGATCGTCGGCGCGGGCGCCGGCGCCGGTCTGGTGGTCGGCGGGCTGCTCGCCGACTACCTGTCGTGGCGCTGGCTGTTCGGGGTCGGCGCGCTGCTCACCCTGGTCAGCCTGGGGCTGGTGGCCCGCTTCGTACCGGCGAGCACGCACACCGCGAAGGGCCGGCTCGACTTCCCCGGTGCCGTCCTGCTCGGCGCCGGGCTGGTCGCCCTGCTGCTGGCGCTCACCCAGGGCCGGGGTTGGACCGCGGTCGCGCTCGGGGCGGCCGCGGTGGCCTTCTTCGTCGTCCTGCTGCTGGTCGAGCGGCGCCGGGACGACGCGTTGATCGACGTGGCCGAGCTGGCCGACCGGCCGATGCTGGCCACGCACGCTCTGGCGTTCCTCTTCGGCGCCGCGTCGTACTTCTTCTACCTGGCCCTGCCCGCGTACGCGCAGCTCGATCCGGGGGCGGGCGGGATCGGCTTCGGCGCCACGGTCACCGTGTCCGGCCTGCTGATGCTGCCGGGCGCACTCGTCCTGCTGCCGACGGGTACGGCGGTGGGCAGGCTGGCCGAGCGGTTCGGCCCGCGCTGGCCGGCGGTACTCGGGTTCGCGGTGGCCGTCGTGGGTTCCGCGCTGCTCGCCCTGGCCCACGCCTCGATGTGGCAGCACCTGGTCTTCTACACTGTGGTGGGCGCCGGATCCGGCCTGGTCATGGCCTCGCTGCCGAAGCTGATCGGCGACCTGGTCCCGCTCACCAGGACCGGCGTGGCCAACGGGCTCAACAACATCGCTCGCACGGTCGGCGGCGTCGTGGGCAGCGGCCTGGCCGCCGCCGTACTGAGCACCGGTTACACCGACTCGGCCTTCACCACACTGTTCTGGCTGGCCACGGCGACCAGCGTGCTCGGCGTCGCGGCGGCCCCCTTCGCGGTACGGCACGCACGTGGGAGGGAACATGAGCGTGTTCAGCAAGCACGAGCTTGACTACCTGACCGGCGAGCGGCCACTGGCACGCAAGCTGGCCCGGCTGGCCACGATCGGCCCGGACGGCCTGCCACATGTCGTGCCCGTGGGCTGGTCATTCGGCCCGGACGCCGAGACCATCCACATCAACGGGCGCAACAACGCCACGTCGAAGAAGTTCCGCGACGTGGCCGCGTCCGGGGTCGCGGCGCTGGTGATCGACGACGTGCTGCCGCCGTGGCGGCCACGCGGCGTCGAGATCCGCGGCCACGCGATGACCGAGGGCGACACGATCGTCATCCACCCGACCCGGGTGGTGAGCTGGGGGATGGACATCCATGACTGACTACGGACACGACCTGCTGTTCAGCGCCAACCTCATCCCGTCGAGCGAGCACCCGGACACCGTGGTGGCGCTGGCCGGGCTCGCCGAGCAGGCCGGCCTCGACCTGGTCACCTTCCAGGATCACCCCTACCAGCCGGCGTTCCTCGACACCTGGACGCTGCTCAGCTACGTGGCCGCGCGAACGAGCACGATCCGGCTAGCGGGCAACGTGCACCCGCTCCCGCTGCGGCCACCGGCCATGCTGGCGCAGAGCGCGGCCAGCCTCGACCTGCTCAGTGGCGGGCGGTTGGAGCTGGCGCTGGGGGCCGGCGGGTTCTGGGACGCGATCGCGGCCATGGGCGGGCCCCGCCGCGCCCCGGGAGCGGCGGTCGCCGCGCTGGAGGAGGCCATCGCGATCATCCGGGCGGTGTGGGACCCGCCGGGTGAGGTGCGCTTCGAGGGCGAGCACTACCGGGCCACCGGCATGGAACGGGGACCGCGCCCCGCCCACGACATCGGCATCTGGGTGGGCGGATACAAGCCACGGATGCTGGAACTGATCGGCCGTACCGCGGACGGCTGGCTGCCCTCGCTCCCTCGCCTGGGCGGGCCTGACGGGCTCGATCGCGGCAACGCCGTCATCGACGAGGCGGCCGAACGTGCCGGACGCAAGCCCGCCGACATCAGGCGGCTGCTCAACCTGGGCCAGGAACTGCCCGCCGAGCAACTGGCCGAGATCGCGCTGGCCCACGGGACCAGTGCGTTCACGCTGATGACGATGGACGCGGGGCAGATCAGGCGGTTCGGGGAGGAAGTGGCCCCCGCCGTACGCGAGTTCGTGGCAAAGGAGCGGGCCCGCTAAGTACGGCGTGCCGAGCTCAGTCGCGTTCGGTCGGCTGGGCCTGGCGGCGTTCGATGATGCGGCGGGTGTAGGGGATGAGCTCCACGACACGGCTCCCGAGGTAGGCGCCGACGAGTGCGAGGACCAGCAGGACGAACGGGTTGCCCGCGAAGCCGTTCATGGTGACGAATGCCTGCAGGATCGCGTCGAGTGCCATAGGAGACTCCAGGGGACGGGGGTCGGGGAGGAGTTCAGGCTAGCCGCACCCGATGCACGGTCGCCACCGAATGGGATAAAAGCGACAATTTTGGCGATGTCGCCCACCTGAGGTGCCCGGGACACGTTCAAGGGCTGGTTGCGGGGGCTTGGGAGGAGATGCGGAGGGCGGCAACGAGTTCCCGGTAGAGGGTGTCGGTGTCCATGAGCTCCTCGTGGTCGCCCTGGGCCCGGATGCGGCCCCGCTCCATGACGATGATCGTGTCGGCGTCGATCACCGTGGAGAGGCGGTGCGCGATCGTGACCACGGCTCCTCCGGCGGCGCGGGTGCGGATGCAGTCGTGGATGGCCGCCTCCGTGAGGCCGTCCAGTTGGGCCGTGGCCTCGTCCAGCAGCAGGAGGTCGGGCGTGCGCAGGAGCGCGCGGGCCAGGGCGATGCGCTGACGTTCGCCGCCGGAGATCTGGGTGGACGACAGCGGCGTGTCCAGGCCGTCGTCCAGGACGCCGATCTTGTCGGCGAGGCGGACCTCGTGCAGCACGCCGGCCAGCATCTCCTCGGTCGCGTCGGGGTGGGAGAACACCAGGTTGTCGCGGATCGTGCCCGGCACGATGGGGGCGTCCTGCTCGACGTACGCCAGTCGCGCCCTGATCTCGTCCCGGCTGTACTCCGCGTACGACCGGCCGTCGAGGAACAGCGCCCCCTGCCGCGGCTCCAGGAAGCCCAGGACGAGCGAGAGCAACGTGGTCTTGCCCGCCCCGGACGGGCCGACGACGGCCACGTGGCCTCGGCGGGGAATCGCCAGGTCGATGCCGCGTACGGCGGGCTCGGCGGCCGGTCCGTAGGCGGCCGTGACGTCGCGGAACTCCAGCAGCGGCGGCAGTTCCCGGGTGCGGTCGGGCCCCGGCGCGTCTCCCGTCCCCGGTACGGAACGCGAGGCAGGTCCCGCCTGCGCCGTTCCGCTCACCGTGACGGCGGTCCCGGCTCGGCGAGCGGGGAACGAGTCTTCTGCCGAACGGGGACCTGTGGGCTCGGTCTCCATGGCGTCGACCTCGCGGATGCGTTCGGCGGCGGCGATGCCGGACTGCAGGGAGGTGAAGTTCTGGCTCAGCTCCGTGATGGGCTCCATGAGCCCGAACGCGTACAGCAGGAACGCGATCAGACTCGACACCTCCAGGTGCCCGGCGCCCACCCGCCAGGCCCCGACACCGAGGATCAGGATGATCGCGAGCTGGATGCCAGACCAGGCGATGGTCCAGGCGGTCGCCTCCGCGCGGACCGCCCGTACGCCGTGCTCGGCCGAGGTCCTGGCGTGCGCGAGGACCCGGTCGGCCTGGCGGTCCTCGGCGCGGCTCACCTTCACGGTCCTGACGGCCCGCAGCGCGCCCTCCAGGACGCCGCCGAGCAGCCCCACCTCCTCCTGCGCCCGCGCCTGCGCCTTGGCGATCGCGGGCATGAGCAGCGCGAACAGGACGATCACCACCAGCACCGCCGCGACGGTCACGGCCAGCAGCACGAGGTCGAGCACGCTCATCAGGACCAGGGTGCCGACGAGCATGACGGCCCCGTTGATCAATCCGATGGCGCTGGACGTGGCGGCCTCGCGCAGCAACACGGTGTCGGAGGTCACGCGGGTGACGAGTTCGCCCGGCGGACGCCTGGTCACGGCGGGAACGGTGGCCCGCAGGAAGCGGCGCACCATCGACTCGCGGGCGTCCAGCACGACGCGCTCGCCGAGCGCGCCCAGCGTGGTCCACTGCCAGCGCGAGATCACCGCGCCGAACACGAGCAGGCCCAGCAGCGCCAGCACGGGACCTGCCAGCGACCCGCCGGTGCCGAGCGAGTCGAGCACCCACTTGGTGATCATGGGCGAGGCCAGGCCGAGCCCGGAGCCCGCCAGCCCGAGGACCAGCCCGAGGATCAAGGTGCGGAGGTGCGGTCGGGCGAACGACCACAAGATCTGGAGCCTTGGATACCTTTCTGGAACACTCATGACCCCAGTGGAACAGTGATGTTCCGAAAATGTCAAACGTGTTCCGAGATGGAATCCGCGCTACCGTAGCTGCATGGACTCAGTCGCCCCCAACGGCGCGCGGGCGCGGACCAGACGCGCCATCCTCGACGCGGCACTCTCCGCGCTCTCGAAGAACGCCGCCGCGTCCATGGCCGACATCGCGGCCGCGGCGGGGGTCGGGCGCACCACGATCCACCGGTACTTCCCCGAGCGCTCCGACCTGCTGAGCGCCATCGGCACCCACCTGCTGGAGCGGATCGAGGTGGCGACCGTACGCGCGCGGCTCGACGAGGGGCCCGCCGACGAGGCGCTGGAACGGGTCTGCCAGGAGTACTTCGAGCTCGAAGACGTGCTGCTGTTCGCCTTTGAGAACCCGCAGATGACCGACTGGACCGGCTGGGACGACGAAACCGAGAGCGACCGGGCGCTGCTGCGGCTCATCGAGCGCGGCCGCGAAGAGGGCACCATCGACGCGGGGCAACCGGCGGCGTGGCTGACGGAGGTGATGTGGTCGCTGCTCTACTCCGCGTGGCAGCACACACGCGGGCAGCACGCCTCGAAACACGCGGCGCTGGAGCTGTCCCTGCGCACGTTGAGAAAGGTGATCAAGATCGAGCGGTGACCGCCGCGCCCCGCCCCGCCCCGCCCCGCGCAGGTGGCGGGGCGGGGCGGCGTGTCAGGCGTCGCGACGATGCGGACGCGGCGGGTCAGTCGCGACGATGCGGGCGGCGGGTCAGTCGCGATGACGCGTGCGGCGGCTCAGTGGAAGAAGTGGCGGGTGCCGGTGAAGTAGAGGGTGATGCCCGCCTTCTGGGCCGCCTCGATGACCTGTTCGTCCCTGATCGACCCGCCAGGCTCCACGATCGCCCGTACGCCGGCCTCGGCCAGCACCTCGAGCCCGTCGGCGAACGGGAAGAACGCGTCGGAGGCCGCCACCGACCCGGTCACCCGCTCACCAGCCCTGGTCACCGCGAGCCGGCAGGAGTCGACCCGGTTGACCTGCCCCATGCCCACGCCCACGGTCGCACCGCCGCTGGCCAGGAGGATCGCGTTCGACTTGACCGAGCGGCACGCGCGCCAGGCGAACTCCAGGTCCGCCAGCAGCTCCGGCGAGGCGGGCGCACCGGTCTTCAGCTCCCACCGCGCCGCCGCGTCGCCGGGCGCGTCCACGCGGTCCACGGTCTGGACGAGCAGGCCGCCGTCGATCTTGCGGAACTCGGTGGGCGACGAGGGCCCCTCCGGGCAGACCAGCAGGCGCAGGCTCTTCTTCCCGCGCAGCACCTCCAGGGCCCCGGCGTCGTACGCGGGCGCGATCACGACCTCGGTGAACACGTCGGCGATCTGCCGGGCCAGCTCCTCCGTGACCGCGCGGTTGACCGCGATCACACCTCCGTACGCCGACACCGGGTCGCACGCGTTCGCCTTGCGGTGCGCGTCGGCCACGTCGGGGCCGACGGCGATGCCGCACGGGTTCTGGTGCTTGATGATGGCCACGCAGGGCTCGGAGAAGTCCCAGACGGCCCGCCAGGCGGCGTCGGCGTCGAGGTAGTTGTTGTACGACATCTCCTTGCCGTGCAACTGCTCGGCGTCGGCCAGGCCGCCGGTCCCGGCCGTGCCGCCCGCGTAGAGTGCCGCGCGCTGGTGCGGGTTCTCGCCGTAACGCAGGGTGGCCCTGCGCTGGTACGCCGACCCGGCGAACTCGGGGAACTCACCCTCCGCTCCGTACGTGCCCGCGAACCAGTTGGCCACGGCCACGTCGTACGAGGCCGTGTGCGCGTACGCGATGCCCGCCAGCCGCCGCCGCTCGGTGAGCGTGAAGCCGTCCTCGGACAGCGCGTTGAGCACGTCGCCGTAGAAGGCGGGGTCGACCACGACCGCGCAGGTGTTGTGGTTCTTGGCGGCGCCCCTGATCATGGCGGGGCCGCCGATGTCGATCTGCTCCACGCACTCCTCGTCGGACGCCCCCGAGGCCACCGTCTCCTGGAACGGATAGAGGTTCACCACGACGAGCTGGAACGGGTCGATCTCCAGCTCGTCGAGCTGGGCCAGGTGGTGGGGCTTGGTGACGTCGGCCAGCAGCCCGGCGTGCACGCGCGGGTGCAGGGTCTTGACCCGCCCGTCCAGGCACTCGGGGAACCCGGTGAGCTGCTCCACCTTCGTCACCGGAATGCCGAAGGAGGAGATCGCGGCCGCCGTGCCGCCGGTCGAGACGATCTCCACCCCGGCACCGTCGAGGGCTCTGGCCAGCTCTTCGAGCCCGGACTTGTCGTAAACAGCGATCAGCGCGCGCCGGATGGCGATGCGAGTCACGTGGATTCCCCTCCTGTGTGGTTGCCGATGCGGACCATGCGTCCGCTGACCGTCCAGCCCTCGCGAGCCATCAGGCCGACGATCTCGACGAGCAACCGTCGTTCGACCGTCTTGATGCGCTCGTGCAGGACCGCCTCGTCGTCGTCCGGAAGCACGGGCACCGCCTCCTGGGCCACGATCGGCCCGGTGTCGACGCCCTCGTCGGCCAGCATCACCGTGCAGCCGGTCACCTTGACCCCGTGGGCGAGCGCGTCGCGTACGCCGTGCGCGCCGGGGAACGACGGCAGCAGCGCCGGATGGGTGTTCAGGACGGGAAAGGCGTCGAGGGTCGGCGTACCCAAAATTTTCATGAAGCCCGCGGACACGACCAGATCGGGTTCGTACGCTGCGATGCGAGCCGCGACAGCGGCATCCCATTCGCCTCGCGTCGGGTAATCGCCCAATTTTTCTACAAAAGTCGGGACATCCGCGCTCGCCGCCCTGACCAGCCCTTCGATCCCATCCCTGTCGGCGCCGACCGCGACCACACGTGCCCCGTACGACGGGTCGGCGGAAGCGTCCAGCAGGGCCTGTAGGTTGGTTCCAGAGCCGGAGACGAGGACGACGAGCCGCCCAGCCTTAGACACGCACACTCCAATGAGGAAACAGGGTGGGGGTCACAGGGTATCTGTTCATCGCCCGGCGACGCAGAGGAGGTCAGGTGTCGACACCGGTGAAGGCGCCGGCAGGCCAGCCGCCCGCAGACTCAGCGGGCCGCCGAGCGATCTGGTTGTCCATCGCAGCGCTGGCCATGACGTTCATGTTGCCGTTGGCCGGCCTGGTCATGGCGCTGTTCGCGCTGGTGGCCGGTTTCCGGGCGCTGCCGCTGCTCAAGGGGGAGGGCAGGCCGACCGGCGTGGCGATGGGCGGCATCACGGTGTCCTCGTTCGCGCTGCTCCTGTCGGCCCTGGCCACGGCGATGCAGCTCTACCTGATGGACGAATACTCGGCCTACCAGGAGTGCATGAAGGGCGCGGGGACGGTGTCGGCGCAGGGCGAGTGCTTCACCCAGTTCCGCGACGCGGCACAGCGCAAGCTCCCGGCCGACGTCCTCGACATGCTCGGCGCGATGCAGCCGTAACCCTCCCGGCTCCGACCACCCGGCGACGGCGGCGGAGCGAGCGACTGCCGCTCCGCCACCCCACTTCGGCCCCTGTTTCGACAGGGGCACTTGCGATCAGTCGCGGTCCCACGCGTACGGGTCGACGTAGATGACCTTGCCGCCGCGGTCGTCCGACTCGTCCACGATGTCCTTGCGGACCGGCCGGTCCGCGGCGTCCGGTTCCGGGCGGCGAGGGCGGGCCTGGGCGAGGGTCTCCGCCTCCGCGGAGGCGTGTTCGTCCTGCCAGTCGTCCCTGATGACCGGGATCTCCTGGGTGTCGGCCTCCGTGGCGTCCATCCAGTGTCCGGGCAGCGGGCGCGGGTCGGACTCCGCGAGCCCCACCCTGCTCGCCGCCTTGGCCAGCGCCGCCCCCGCCTTGCGTACGGGGGCCGCCGCCTTGTCCAGCGGCGCCCGTGCGCGCTTGTTGAGCAGCAGCAGGTTGGTCACGCCCGCCGAGATGCCCGAGGCCACGCCGACCTCCAGCGCCACCGACAGCGCCACCTCCCACGGCGAGGGCCCGACCGCGGCCAGCCGTCCGCCGCCGATGGGGCCCCCGGACAGCGCCGCGAGCAGCCCGGCCACGAGCCCGGTCGTGACCCCGGTGAGGAACCCCCACAGCGGCGCGGCCTCGTACGACGGCGAGGGCGAGATGCGGGCGACCATCACGCCCGCCACGGCCCCCGCTGCGAACGGCACCGCGATCACCGCCATCATCCACGCGGGCACCGGCCCGCTCTCCGGCAGCGCCCCCAGCAGTGGCAGGCTCGGCACGGTGCCGAGTTGCACGCCCGTGGGCGCCACGAGGGTGTCGGCGCCGATGGCGAACCCCGGGCCGGCGATGTAGGAGAAGGCCCAGATGACGGCGTTCAGCAGGTAGAGCAGTTGGAGCAGCGCCAGCAGCAGGCCGCCGACGAACCCGGGCGCCAGGACGTCCGACAGGTCCTTGACCTGACCGAAGTTCAGAGCGACCGCGAGCAGCACCAGGACGAGCCCGGACACCAGCAGCACCGCCGTGGCGACCGTGGTGCCGACGGTCATGGCGCGGACGCGTTCGGGCAGCAGCCGCAGCATCACCCGCCAAGGGCCGATCATGCGGGCCGTGGCCAGCGAACCGGCCAGGAAGGCCAGGACGAAGTGGCTGAGCAGCGCCTCGCCGATGAACGGCTGGGTGATCTCGTTGCCTGTCACGAGCGCGATCAGACCGGCCAGCAGCGCGTACGGGGCCGCCAGCGACACCCCGGCCTGCACCACCAGAACGAGTTGGGCCCGCCGCCGGGCCCCGGCCTGCTCCTTCGGGCTGTTCTTCGGCAGCCGGGCGGGCAGCCGCAACCGCAGGTCGGCGTCGCGGGCCATCCACCGCCCCGCGCGGTAGAGCAGCATGGCGGGCAGGATCATCAGCCCGAGCGGCAGCAGCCCGACGCGTCCGCCGGGAATCGCGAACCCGGCGTGGTGGGCGGCCAGCCAGAGCTGCGCCGCCGTACGGAAGACGCCCGGCAGCCCGGAGCCCAGAGTGCCGCGCGGGGCGGCGATCCAGCCGACCAGGGTGAGCGTGGTAAGGGCGGCCAGGCCGACGCCGAGTGTGGCGGCGGCGGCCAGCATTCCCGACACCGGCAGCGGCCGCCGGGCCTCGTCTTCGTCGCCGGAGACCCCCGGGAGCTTGCCGAGCACCGACCGGGGGGCAGTACGCAACTGGTCGAGAATCGCCGTCACAGTAGGCGATTTTCTCAAGGTTTCCCGACCAACGCTTGGTTGACGCGCCGCCCTCGGCCCACTTTGTGCTGCTGTCCGCCCCAATCCTGACGCCATCCCGCCCTCCGACGAGCCGAAGGGCCACAATTCGGGGCCGGGACGCCGAAGGGGCCGGGGACGTGGGGAGGCCGTCCTCGTCGAGAGTTTCGCACGGTCTGGGGGCTTGTCAGTCGGGCTTCTTCCTGGCGGCGAGCCGGGCGAAGAGGTAGCCGAAAGAGTTGGTGGCCAGGTGCAGCATCGCGGGGGTGAGCAGGCCGCGACGGCGGCGTAGCTCGCAGAAGAGCACACCCGCCGCCGCCGTGGACACGACGCTGCCCGCCACCACCCGGGCGGTGTCCAGGTGCCCGGGCGACTCGCCCGCCGTCAGCGCGCCGAGGGCGGGGTTGGCGCGGGCCATGTCGATGGACGGGAGGATGTGCCAGAGGCCGAACAGCGTGGAGGAGACGGCGGTGGCGGCGACCGTGCCGCGACGCTGCCGCACCATGCCGTACAGGGCGCCCCGGAAACCCACCTCCTCCAGCAGCACCGTCCCCAGAGGGACCTGGAGAAGAGCCTCCTCGACGACGCGGGCACGCGAGAGCGACAGGGCGCGCTCGTCGTGGAAGAGCGGCCTGGTGCGGGGTGAGGCGATGCCGACCGTGTAGACGGCGGCCACGGCCGCCGCCAAGGCGCCACCCGCGATGGCGCCGCGACGGCCGTGCTCGAAACCGATCTCCTGCCACGACAGCCCTGACCTGCGCGCCATCGCGACGAGGGCGGCCGTCGCGATGGTCGAGGTCAGCGGGCCGAGGCGAGGGGCGATCTTGTTGTTCATGACGTTGGCGGCGGTGAGTACGGCGATCGAGCGCAACAGCACCCTTGCAGGCTACGTCCCGCCGGCCCCAGTCGCCCGCCCGATCCCCACACTCCTACACCCCACCGCACCCCGGCCACCCGCCGCACCCGGGCACCCACCGCACCACGGGCGCCCACCGCGATCCCCATGCCCGCACTCCGGCACCCGCCGCAACACGGGCACCCACCGCAACAGGGCACCCACCGCACCGCGGGCACCCACCGCGATCCCCATGCCCGCATTCCGGCACCCGCCGCACCGCGGGCGCCCACTGCAACACGGGTGCCCGCCGCAGCCCCAGCGCTCGCCGCGCCCCGGTGCCCGTGTCACCTGGGTGCGGCCCTGCCCCGGAGGCCGCCGCAAGCGTTGGCCGGATCAGGAGGCGGCGGGGCGGCGCCAGCCCTCCGGGAAGCGGGTGCGGCGGCGTTCCTCCGGGGTGAGGCCGCCCCAGATGCCCTCCGACTCTCCGGCTCGTAAGGCGTAGGCGCGGCACTCCTCCATGACCTGGCAGGTGGCGCAGACCGCCTTGGCGCGGGCCTCCTGCAAGGGTGTGGGGGCGAGGGGGAAGAAGAGGTCAGGGTCGCTGGACCTGCACGCCCCCCTGCGGAGCCAGCCGATCTCCTCCAATGGCATGGTTCAAAGGTAGAGCGTGGACGTGATCGCCTACATCCTCCTCCGGGTTGACCTGTGACTACATCCCGGGGTCCGATCGGTGGCCGGTTCGTACGTCCTCAGCAGCCCCCCACCCCGCCCCGGTAACCGGTCACGAACGACGACTGCCGCTGCTCCGCCGTCCCGTGGGCGGCCGGGTTGAGCCAGTCGTCCGTCGGGTCGCCCGCGGCCGCCAGGCTCAGGAACAGCTCGCCCTCGTCTCCCTCCTCGGCCAGCAGCGCGCCCGAGTTCACCAGGGCCGACAGGGTGGCCCCCGCGTAGCAGTCGGCCTGGAGCTCCATCTGGACGTTCAGGTCGAAGCCGGTCTGGAGCTGCGCCTGCACCGCGTGCCCGAACTCATGCGGGACGATGACATAGACCGAGCCGTCCCCCATCTGGGTCCACAACGACTCCATCCACTCCTGGTCATAGGCGATGAAGTGGCCGATGGGGCAGTAGAAGGCGTTGTTCGGGACGGCGGGCTGCTCGCCGCAACTCGGCCCCGCGTTCCCCGAGTAGGGGATGAAGTCCTCGATGGGCCGGTAGACCCGGCCGAGCTGCTGGAACTGCTGCGCCCAGAACGCTTCGGCCAGCGTACGGGCCGTACGCACGTCGCCCTCGAACGTGTCGGTCCCCTCCCTGTCCATGGAGCGCGGCGGGGCGGCACCGCACGCGGCGGCGAACACGACGAGTGCGACGATGATCAGAGCACGGGTCACGGGCTTCACGCATCCCAAGGGTGAACGGGTTCGTCGGTGTGCAGGCGATCGATGGGGCCGAGGGTCACGGGCAGCGGCCGCCGCGAGATCGGCTCGGCCGCCACCGCCTCGCCGAGCCCCGGCCGGCAGAGGCGCGTGTCGAGCCCGCCGGGCCACGACGTCGGCCACGGACGGCCCGGCGGGCAGGACTCGGTTCTCCACGCGCACATGCGGTACCCCGTCCACGGCCGCGTACACCGGCCGGCGCCACCGGTGGATGGTGCCTCGCCGCCGGCGTCCACGGCGGTCGTCCCCATGGAACGCGAGCGCCGGAACGTCCCTGCCCATAGCTGGAAATGTCGCACGCCACGGCCGGCCCGGCCAGAGCCCGAAAGCAAGCGCGGACCAAATCGGCTCCCGCTTCCACAAGTCGCGAGTGACCGTACCGGGCGATCCACCCTCAAATCGGACACAGGAACGCGGAGTTATCCACAGGCCCGCTCACGCCGTGGTCCGCCGATGGTTAGGGTGCGGGGATGCGTGTTTTGATTACCGGCGGGGCGGGTTATATCGGGAGCACGATCGCGTCGGCCTGCCTCGACGCCGGCATCGCCCCCGTGATTCTCGACAGTCTCGTGACAGGGCGGCGGGAGTTCGCCGAGGGGCGGGTGTTCTATGAGGGGGATATCAGTGACGGGCCACTGATTGACAAGATATTCGCGGAATATCCGGATATCGAGGCCGTCATCCACTGCGCGGCGCTCATCGTGGTCCCCGACTCGGTGTCCGATCCCATCGGCTACTACCGCGCGAACGTCACCAAGAGCCTGGAGTTCGTCGACCACCTGCTGCGCAACGGCTGCACCCGGATGATCTTCAGCTCCTCCGCGTCCATCTACCGCACCGGTGACGACCACACGGTGACCGAGGAGTCGCCGCTCGACCCCCAGAGCCCCTACGCGCGGACGAAGGCGGTCTGCGAGGGCATGTTCGCCGACATCGCCGCCGGACGGCCGATCAGGATCCTGTCCCTGCGGTACTTCAACCCGATCGGCTCCGACCCCCGGATGCGTACGGGCCTGCAACTGCGCCGCCCCAGCCACGCCCTGGGCAAGATGATCGAGTCGTACGAGGAAGGCGTCCCGTTCCAGATCACCGGCACCGGCTACGCGACCCCCGACGGCACCGGCATCCGCGACTACGTCCACGTATGGGACCTGGCCACCGCCCACGTGGCGGCCCTGGAACGGTTCGACGAGCTGGGGACCGACGTCATCAATCTCGGCACCGGCGCGGGCACCACGGTCCGCGAGCTGGTCGAGGCGTTCAACCGGGTCGTCGAGCGTACCGTCGAGGTCGTCGAGGCCCCCGCCCGCCCCGGTGACGTGGCCGGGGCCTACACGCGCAGCGACCGGGCCCGCCGCCTGCTCGGCTGGCAGGCACGGCACTCGGTCGAAGACGGGATCAGGCACTCGCTCGAATGGGCGAGCCTGCGCGACTCCCGGCTCTCCTGACCGCCCACACCCACACCCACGCCCCACACGCCCACAACCATGGCCGCTGCCGTCCCGGCTGATCCGTCGGCCGGGGAGACCCTCTCCCGCCGGAGCGACGAGAGAGGGTCGAAGCGGCCGTTCCGGCCGAAACACGCCGGAGCGGCCGAAGTGCCCGGAGAGGGCCTGGTCAGCCGGCCAGGCTGCCCAGCGGGATGGGCAGCTTGGAGATGTCGTCGCCGCCGTCCTTGAACTCGTCGGCGACCTCGTTCGTCGGCGCCTTGATCGACACGGAGGTGCCCCAGTTGGTGTAGCGCGTGTCCACGCTGAGGCTGCCGTCACCGCCGATGGCGGAGCCGGGGAACGTCGTGACCAGCCGCGTCGGCAGGCCCGCCGAGTTCACCGTGATCTTCCACGAGATCGAGCCCTTCTTCGCCTTCGCGGTGGGCTCGCTCAGCCAGGTGGAACGCAGCCAGGGGGAGGCCTTCCAGATGTCGCCGACCTTGGTCGTGCCCGCGTAGCCGCTCGCGGTGGTCTTGGCGCCCTTGAGCAGGGTCTTGATCGTGGCGGGCTCGGCCAGGTTCAGCGGCTGCCCGAACATGCCGGTGAGGCCGCCGGTCGGACCCTTGGGGGCCTTGAACCAGGTCTGGCCCTCCGCGAGGAAGCCCTCCCACATGCCGCCCGACAGGTACGACGTGGTGCCGATCCTGATCGTGCGCTCTTCCCTGGCCAGCGCCTTGATCATCTCACCGGTCTCGCCCTCGGGCAGCTCGCCGAGCTGGCTCAGGGAGATGTTGAACCTGCCGGTGCTGTCGGAGGCGGCGATCCCCGACTTGCTGAACTGCAGGGTGCCGCTACGACGGACGAAGATGTCGCGCGTCGTCCCGTCGATGATCGTGGTGCGCTCGCTGAACTTCACGCCCTTGCCGGGCTTGAGCTGCTTCTTGACGGCGACCGCCGGGTCCTTCGGCGCGGCGGCCATCGCGGGCGTGGCGGTCACCAGAGCGGCGGTCGTGGCTAACGCCACGCCCGTGAGGATTCGCTTCATACGGATTCTTCCTTTGTTGTTGAGGGGGAAATACTGCTGTTTCCCTGGCACGTCGAAGCCGACATGCGGCCCCGTGGAGCGGCTCGGCGGACCCGGGAACCTACTGGGTCCCGCCGAGCGAGTTCAGCGAGCCGTTCGGGATCTCCTGCGGCACCTGCGTGTCGGCCCCGAACTCGCTGATGTCGACCACCGCGTCGGCGGGGGGAGCCTTGACCGTGGTCTTGGCCCCCCAGCCCGTGAACCGGGTGTTCACCGTGGCGGTGGTGGATCCGAGCACACCGAAGTCCATCGTGTACTGGCTGCGGATCCTGTCGACCAGGCCCTTGGAGTTCACGTCGAGAGAGTAGTTGATCTTGACCTTGGCGATCTTCCCGGAAATCTTCTCGCCGTAGAACTTGCTGAGGTCGCCGAAGCTGATGGCGCCTTGGTACGTTCCGCCCTTGAAACTCTTGGCCTTGGAGACGAGCGTCTTCAGCACCTTGGGGTCGAGGACGTTGAGCGGCTGGCTGGTGAGGAGCGGGCCGCCGTCATAGGGGTAGCGCACCCACTTCTTGCCTTCGGGCAGGTCTACGCTGAACAGTCCGCCCTGGGCGTAGCTGTGCTTGCCCACCGTGATCAACCGCGACGGCTCCAGCCCCGTACCGCCCTTCGCCTCGGTACGCAGGTCCGCCGCGACGACTCGCGACCCGCCGAATCCGAAGGCCCCGTTCGTCGTCATAGTCGCGCTGCTCTTGCCGTCGACCACCGTCTTGGCGCTCTCCGAGACCCGAACCCCGTGCCCGGTGACGTACTGCTTCTTCAGCGCCTTCACCGGATCGACGGGAGCCGCCTGCGCGGGCGCGGCGGTCATGAGCGCGGCGGACGACGCCAGCGCCAGGCCCGCGAGAATTCGCTTCATAAGGGTTTCCTTCGGCATTTCAGCAAGAACGGAGGGCAAGCCTGCCATTTGAAGATCACGAGGATATATCGAGTGTTGGGTCTTATGCGGGCTAATCCGTGCAATTTCCGTGCAGAAGCCGTCCTGAAGAAGTGAGATCACCGTCACACCGCGGGAGAACCGTGACCCGATGACCTGGGCAGGTCAAGCTTCGGGCTAGGCTTCACTGGCGGAAACGCCCTGGCACGCGTCCCTGAGCGTAGGAGCTCGCCGTGAGAGAGCGACGAACGGAGCCACCGAACGGCGATGCGGACCGCGACCATCAGCGCAGATGCCCGGGCCGTCGAACATCAGTCGGACAAGCAAGGACGGACCCTCGTGGACCTGTTCGAACATCAGGCGAAGGAGCTCTTCGCTGACTACGGCATCCCGGTGCCACGCGGCATCGTCGCCCACACCGTGGAGGAGGTGCGGTCGGCGGCTCAGGAGCTGACCGGCCGCGTTGTCGTCAAGGCCCAGGTCAAGACCGGCGGCCGGGGCAAGGCCGGGGGCGTGAAGGTGGCCGACGACGCCGCGGACGCCGTCGCCAAGGCCGAGGCCATCCTCGGCATGGACATCAAGGGCCACACGGTCCACAAGGTGCTCGTGGAAGAGGCCAGCGCGATCGCGGAGGAGTACTACTTCTCCTTCCTGCTCGACCGCGCGAACCGTACCTTCCTCGCGATCTGTTCCGCCGCGGGCGGTATGGACATCGAAGAGGTCGCCCACACCTCGCCGGAGAAGGTCGCCAAGGTACCGGTCTCGGCGCTGGCCGGCATCGACCGCGCCAAGGCCCGCGAGATCGCGGTGGCCGGCGGCCTGCCGGAGAAGGCGCTCGACGGCGCCGCCGAGCTGATCGAGAAGCTCTGGTGCTGCTTCGTCGACGAGGACGCCACGCTCGTCGAGGTCAACCCCATGATCCTGTCGGCCGACGGCCAGGTGAAGGCCCTCGACGGCAAGGTCACCCTCGACGAGAACGCCGGTTTCCGCCAGACCGACCACGAGGCGCTGGCCGACAAGGCCAGCGAGGACCCGCTCGAGGCCAAGGCCAAGGAGAAGGACCTCAACTACGTCAAGCTCGACGGCGACGTCGGCATCATCGGCAACGGCGCTGGCCTGGTCATGTCCACCCTCGACGTGGTGGCCTACGCCGGCGAGGCGTTCCCCGGCAAGCCGTCCCCCGCCAACTTCCTCGACATCGGCGGCGGCGCGTCGGCCGAGGTCATGGCCGCGGGCCTGGAGATCATCCTCTCCGACCCCAGTGTCAAGTCGATCTTCGTGAACGTCTTCGGCGGCATCACCGCCTGCGACGCCGTCGCCAACGGCATCGTCTCGGCGTTCAAGCTGCTGGAGAGCCGTGGCGAGGCCGTGACCCACCCGCTGGTGGTCCGCCTCGACGGCAACAACGCCCTGCTCGGGCGGCAGATCCTGGCCGACGCCGCGCTCCCGCGGGTCGAGCTGGTAGACACGATGGACGAAGCGGCCAAGCGCGCCGCCGAGCTCGCTGCGGTAGGTGCGTGACCCATGGCCATCTGGTTGACGGAAAACAGCAAGATCATCGTTCAGGGCATGACCGGCGGTGAGGGCACCAAGCACACCCGCCGCATGCTCGCCTCCGGCGCCCGCGTCGTCGGCGGCGTGAACGCCCGCAAGGCCGGCACCACGCACGAGGGCCTGCCCGTGTTCGGCACGGTCAAGGAGGCCATCGAGCAGACCGGCGCCGACGTGTCGGTGGTGTTCGTGCCGCCGGCGTTCACCAAGGACGCGGTCATCGAGGCCATCGACGCCGAGATCCCGCTCGTGGTGGTGATCACCGAGGGCGTGCCGGTGCACGACTCCACCGCGTTCTGGGCGTACGCGGTGGACAAGGGCAACAAGACCCGCATCATCGGCCCCAACTGCCCCGGCATCGCCTCCCCCGGCGCCTCCAACGCCGGCATCATCCCCGCCGACATCACCACCGCCGGCCGCATCGGCCTGGTCTCCAAGTCCGGCACGCTCACCTACCAGCTCATGTACGAGCTGCGTGACTTCGGCTTCTCGACCGCCGTGGGCATCGGCGGCGACCCCGTCATCGGCACCACGCACATCGACGCGCTGCAGGCGTTCCAGGAGGACCCCGGCACCGACGCGATCGTGATGATCGGTGAGATCGGCGGCGACGCCGAAGAGCGGGCCGCGGCCTACATCGAGCAGAACGTCACCAAGCCGGTCGTGGCCTACGTGGCGGGCTTCACCGCGCCCGAGGGCAAGACGATGGGCCACGCGGGCGCCATCGTGTCCGGCTCGGCCGGCACCGCGCAGGCCAAGAAGGAGGCCCTGGAGAAGGTCGGCGTACGCGTCGGCAAGACCCCCTCCGAGACCGCGCGGCTCATGCGCGAGATCATGCAGGCTCGCTGACCGCTTTTCCCGGTCGGGCAGGAGGCCCCGTGCCGCGCGGACGTACGCGCAGTACGGGGCCTTTCGCTTGCCCGCAACTCCGCCTGCCCCGAATTTTGCCGTGGACCCCGGCTGGGATGAATCCTTTCGCCCCCGGGCGGAATTCTTCTCCACTACGCGGCGATCTCGCCCGTCACGTGTCCGCACCCAGGCCATAACTTCTGCGAGGCGCCACTTTCAAGGCCGCGTCAACTTGTGGTGAGCGCGCATCCAAGGTCACACATCTCGTATATCCCGGAGGTACGGAGGTGCTTATTGCATGCGTACGGCAATCGAAGCAGGCGTGGCGACGACAGGACTGATGTATCTCCTCGACAGGAGCGCGCTGGCGCGCATCCGCGTCGACGACGTGATCGCCAAGGCCCTCCAGCCGCTGTACGCGGCCCGGGCGGTGGCGACCTGCACCATCATCGATCTCGAGGTGCTCTACAGCGCCCGTGACCACGCCCACTACCAGCACATCATGCACGCCCAGCGGCAATGCCTCCTGCTCCCGGTGCCGCCGGGCACGGTCCCCTGACCCGCCGGGCCGGGTCTCCCCTGGCACCCGGCGTCGGGGATCAAGTCGCTGGCCGAAGTGCCTGCCAGGCCAAGTTCGCCGCTCCTGCCAGCCCGGCGCGTACTCCGAGCGTGCTCTGCTTGACCTGAACCGCCCGGACGAACGCGAGCCCGGCCACGTCGTCGAGCGCCCGTTCCAGCGGACCGAACAGCACTTCGCCCGCCGCCGACACGCCACCACCGATGACCACGGTCGTGAGCTCGACGCCGGCGGCCGTGGAGGCGATCATGCCAGCCAGCGCCCTGGTGCCTCTGTCGAAGGCGGCCACCGCGATCGGATGTCCGGCGGCGGCGTCCCGCGCCAGCGCCCGGGCATCCGCTCGCTCCCCGCCAGTCACGGCCGCCGAGCCGGGAACGCTTCCTACCGCGCGAAGGCCCGTTCCGCCGCCTTCCGCCTCACCATCGCCGATTTCCCGATCGCCGATTACCCGGTCACCAGGGCCTTCACCACCGGGCTCTTTGTCCCCGTGACCGCCCGCACCTTGCTCCCCGTGACCGCCACCACTCTGGTCTCCGTGATCGACTCCGCCCTGGTCTCCGTGATCGACTCCGCCCTGCTCACCCTGGTTGCTCCTGCCCTGGTCCACGTGATCGCTCCCACCCGGGCTGTTTGCTCCGCCACGGAGGGGTCCTTCGGTGTGAAGTGCGTCGTTGGCTCGGACGGGCTGCTCAGTCTGAACGGTCGGTTCGGCGTGAGGGGCCGGCTCGGTGCGGGGGGCGGCATCCTGGCCTGCCGTGTCGGCGGTGGGGGACCAGCCGTTCTCCAGTGCCCAGCGGACCATGTTCGGGCCGCTGGCGTAGCGTTCGACGCATCCTCGGCCGCCGCACTCGCAGCGTTCGCCGTACGGGTCGATGCTCATGTGTCCGACATGTCCGGCGTTGCCGGTGGGGCCCAGGAGCGGGGCGCCGTTGATGACCAGGCCGCCGCCGATCCCGGTCGACACCACGATCCCCAGCAGCGACGCGCAGCCGCGTCCGGCCCCGAGCCAGTGCTCACCGAGCGCGAAGCACTGCGCGTCGCCCGCGAGCACGGTCGGGAGCCCGGTCAGCTGCTGCACCTCGTCACGCAGGGGGAACCCGCGCCAACTGGGCATGTTCACGGGGCTTACGGTCCCCGAGGCCAGGTCGAGCGGGCCCGCGCAGCCGATGCCGACGGCCTCCGGTGCGGGGCCGCCCTCCGTGACCTCGGCTATCAGGGCGGCGAGGGCCGACATGACCTCCGTACGCGGTGTGGGCCGGGTAGCGGAACGCAGGATGGAACCCTCCTCGTCCACCAGCGCGGCGGCGAGCTTGGTTCCTCCGATATCAATGGCAAGTACGCAGTTCATCAGTGTTTGTGGTGGTTGTCGGGCTGGCGGGGGTCGCCAGGGTGCTCCAGGGCGGGGACGAGTCTTACCTTCTTGGCACGCATGTCATCGAGGCACCGCGCGAATGCCTTCCGCCGGGCGGCCTCAAGGAGGAGGGGATGGTGGTGAAGGCCGGGGCTGCTGCCCGCTACGGCTGTGTGGTGAGGCGGTTGCACAGTGTCTTCCAGAACGAGTGTGTCGGGCCGGAGTGCGGCGACGGTGCCGGTGGTCCCGAATGCGGTGGTCCCGGATGTCGCGGCCCCGGAGGGGGCGGATCCGAGTGGCTTGGTCCCGGGTGTGGTTTCGGCGTTTTGCAGTGTGGTGTGGCGCTGTGGGGCGGCGGTCTCCGGTCTTGCTGTTGCCACGTGCCGGCCCCGGGCGCCATCGATCGGGCCGACGAGGGTGCCGTACGGGTGGGCTCGGATGGCGTCGGCGATCGCGGAGGGCGGGGAGTCGAGCGTGATCAGGCCGAGGGGTTCCAGGGCGGGCAGGGTCGCCGCGCAGGCGGCCTCGGGGGTGTCGAACAGCCTGTGTCGTACGTGACGGTGGGCAGGGCGCTCGGGGGACGGGGGTCGTCGCCATTCGCGGCCGTCCTTGGCCACGCGCGGCACATGGCGCGGCTCGTCACGTGAGCCCGTGAACAGGTCGGTGGACTCGGCCGACAGCAGGCGAAAAGGCAAGGGAACCTCCGTGCGCTTTGTTGCTGGCGCGGGTAACACTAAGCCTTTCCCCGATCGATGACAACGATGTCACCGATGGCCTGTGGATAACTCACGTTGGCCGCCAGGGGGCGGATCAGACCTCGCCGAGGTGGGTGCAGTACGTGATCGTCGCATCGTCCGACGCCACCGCGTGGCGCGCCTCCGCCCGCCGGACACGACGGATGATCTCGGCGGGTCCGCTCGACGCCAGGACGGCCATGACCTCCGGCCAGTCGGTGAGCCGGAACCGGTCCACGATGCGTCCTGCTCCGTTGCTGAGCAGGACGGCGGCGGTCAGCTCGGAGATCGGACGGCTTCCGGTGATCGCCTCGTCGGCCGCTCGCGGGTCGTTCTTGGCCACCCAGAAGCCGCCCGGCCGGTTCCTGTGGGCGCGCAGGTCCCGCAGGAGCCCGTGGTACTCGTCGCTACCCTTGACGGCGGCCTCGATCGCGGGCTCGTACGACCGGCTGATGAGCACCTCCCGGGGATCGGAGACGACCAGCGGCGCCTCGTCCGCTCTGTCGAGTACGACGAGCGAGTCACCGAGCACCAGGTACTCGAGGAGGTCGTCGGACAGGCGCAGGACGGCCACGGTGGCCGACGGGCTGATGGGGTCGGCGACGTCGCAGGTGTCACGGTGATCGCCGGTCACCTGCTCGATGGCCTCGGCGAGCAGCGCGGTAAGGCTGCGCGCGGGTGACAAGGGGCTCACGGGTGCCAGGAGGCTGAGGAGGGCGCCTCCCAGGCGATGGGCGTACCAGGCCACACCGTGTCGGCAGATCGATTCGGCGCCGGGGATGCCGGCGCCGTCGATCAGCACCGCCGCCGCCGGCCCGGCGGCGGTGAAGTCCTCGTTCGCGCGGTCAGCCCGTTTCGCCACGCTCGTCATCGTCACCCGCATGTGCGGTCGCCGCCCTCCCGCCAAGTCAAGGCGTCGACCATACAGGCGGCGACCACACGAGCGCCGACCTTCGTGAGCCATGGTCGGCCGGTCGGGTGCTGTTCACCGCGCTCGGTTTCCTGTCCGTCCGCAGCGGGCGAGGAGAGCAGCAGGCGGGGAGAGTGGTGTGGGGTGGGGGGAGGGGCATGGAAGGATTGCGGCATGAGCGCAGTGAAACTCGATGGCAAGGCGACCGCCGCCAAGATCAAGGCAGACCTCACGAAGCGGGTGGCCGCGCTCAAGGAACGCGGCGTCACGCCCGGCCTGGGCACCGTGCTCGTGGGCAACGACCCCGGCAGTCAGATCTACGTCGCCGGCAAGCACCGCGACTGCGCCGAGGTCGGCATCGCCTCCATCCGGGTCGATCTGCCGGCGAGCGCCTCCCAGGCCGACGTCGAAGCGGCCATCGACGAGCTCAACGCCTCCCCTGCCTGCACCGGCTACATCGTCCAGCTCCCGCTCCCCAAGCAGCTCGACACCATGGCCCTGCTGGAGCGCATCGACCCGGCGAAGGACGCCGACGGCCTCCACCCGGTCAACCTCGGGCGGCTGGTCCACATGGTGGATGCCCCGCTGCCCTGCACCCCGCACGGCATCGTGCTGCTCCTGCAGGAGTACGGCGTGCCGATCAAAGGCGCCGACGTCGTCGTGGTGGGGCGCGGCATCACGGTGGGGCGTTCCCTGGGCCTCCTGCTGACCCGCCGCAGCGAGAACGCGACCGTGACCCTCTGCCACACCGGCACCCACGACCTGGCCGCCCACGTACGCCGTGCCGACATCGTGGTGGCGGCGGCCGGTGTGCCCGAGCTGATCAAGCGTGACATGGTTAAGCCCGGGGCGGCCGTGCTCGACGTGGGGGTGTCCCGTGTCGACGGCAAGATCGCGGGCGACGTGGCGCTCGACGTGGCGGAGGTCGCCGGACACCTGACGCCCAACCCGGGCGGTGTCGGCCCCATGACCAGGGCTCTGCTCCTGTCCAACGTCGTGGAGGCCGCCGAGCGCGGCCTCCGGTAACAGCGGGCTCCGCTTTCAGGCCGTTCCGTTCCTGGTCGTTCCGCTTCCGGCCTGTTCCGCTTCCGGGCCGTTCCGTTTCCAGGCCGTTCCGCTTTAGGACGTTCCGCTTAAAGGACGTTCCGCGCCCGGGGGCGACCCCGGGCGTCAGGCGCGGGCGGTGTTCAGCGAGGTCAGGTCGGCCTCGATCTTGCCGGCCGTGGCCAGCAGCGGCGGCAGCAGGTCGCGCCGGACGGCCTGGAGGCTCGTACGGGTGGCGTGCGTCGAGACGTTCACCGCCGCCACCGTCCGCCCCGTACGGTCGCGGATGGGCGCGGCGATCGAGCGCAGCCCCTCTTCCAGCTCCTGGTCCACCATCGCCCACCCGCGCCCGCGCACGTCGTCCAGCTCCGCGCGCAACGCCGCGGGCAGGACGATGGTGTGCGAAGTGAGCCGCCGCAGCGCGGCCCGCTCCAGGTACGCCTCCAGCTCCTCGGACGGCAGCGCCGCCAGCAGCACCCGCCCCATCGAGGTGCAGTAGGCCGGGAACCGGGTGCCGATGTTGATCGTCACCCGCATGATCCGGGCCGTGGCCACGCGGGCCACGTACACCACGTCCTCGCCGTCGAGGACCGCGACCGAGGCCGACTCGCGTACCTCGGCGGCCAGGCGTTCGAGGTGCGGGTCGGCCACCTCGGGCAGTGACAGGCTGGACAGATACGCGTAGCCCAGCTCCAGCACCCGTGGCGTGAGCGCGAACAGCCGTCCGTCGCTGCGCACGTAGCCGAGGTCGGTCAGCGTGATCAGGAACCGCCTGGCCGCCGCCCTGCTGAGCCCGGTCGCGCGGGCCACCTGGCTGAGCGTCAGCTCGGGCTCGGCGGCGCTGAACGCTCTGATCACCGCGAGCCCACGGGCCAGCGACTGCACATGATCGACCATGGTGATCCCCCTTGACAGCAGCCGTCAAAGGCGTAGCTTCCGCGATACGGGGTTGTTCGGTCAGAGAATACATGTGCGCATAGCGAACAAATAGAGGAGTCAGCCGTGCGTCGCCCTCTCTTGATCCTCGCCGCCTTGCTCGTGGCCGCGTGCGGTGCCACGCAGCCCGCGGCACCCAACCAGGGCTCGGGAACGTCCAAGGTCAACGCCGGAGTGATCGCCATCGTCGACACCGCTCCGATCCACCTCGGCAAGGCCAAGGGCTTCTTCACCGAGCAGCAGATCGACCTCACCATCACGCCCGTCGCGGGTGGCGCGGCGGCGGTGTCCGGAGCGGTGAGCGGGCAGTTCCAGTTCGCCTTCGCCAACACGACCTCGCTGCTGACCGCCAAGCAGCAGGGGCTGGACGTCAAGGTCGTCGCCAACGGCGTCTCCTCGACCGGGGAGCAGGGCAACGACTTCAGCGCGGTGCTGGTCAAGCCGGACAGCCCGATCAGGACGGCCAAGGACCTGGCGGGCAAGAAGATCTCGGTCAACCAGCTCAAGAACATCGGCGACACGACCGTGCGCGCCTCCGTACGCCGGGCAGGGGGCGACCCGAGCGGCATCGAGTTCGTCGAGCTGCCCTTCCCCGACGCGCCCGCCGCGCTGCAGAACGGCCAGGTGGACGCCGTCTGGGTGGTCGAGCCGTTCGTCAGCCAGGCGATCAGCCAGGGCGCCCGCCCCGTGGCCTGGAACTTCGCCGACGCCGCCCCCGACCTGACCGTGGCCATGTACTTCACCACGGGCACCACGGACGCCGACCTGACCAGGCGGTTCACGGCGGCGATGCGCAAGTCCCTCGAGTACGCCGACGCCCACCCGGACGAGGTGCGCGAGGTGCTGAAGACGTACACCGAGATCGCGCCCGAGGTGATCGCCAAGATCTACCTGCCGAAGTGGCCGGTCGAGGTGAACAGGGCCTCCGTGCAGACCGTCGCCGACCTGGCGCTGGCCGACGGGATACTCAACGACAAGATCGACGTCTCGGCGCTGATTCCGTGATCCGAGGCAACGGACTGCTCGCCAGGCTCGGGTACGGCGCCGCCGGGCTCGGCGGCCTGCTGCTCCTGATGGAGGCGGTGCCCCGGCTCGGCCTGGTGGACGCGCGTTTCCTGCCGCCCGCCTCGGAGATCCTCGCCACGCTGGCCGGGGAACTGGCCACGCCCGAACTGTGGATCGCGCTGGGCGAGACCCTGCGCGGCTGGGCCGTCGGCCTCGCCCTGGCCTTCTGCGCGGCGGTCGTGAGCGGCGTCGTCATCGGCGTCGTGCCCGGCCTGCGCGCGCTGACGAACTCTACCGTGGAGTTCCTGCGGCCCATCCCGTCGGTGGCGCTGGTGCCGCTGGCCACGCTGCTGTTCGGGCCGTCGCTGGGCTCGACGCTGCTGCTGGTGGTCTACGCCTCGTTCTGGCAGGTGCTCATCCAGGTCCTGTACGGCGTGGCGGCCGTGGACTCCGTGGCCTTCGACACCGCCCGGTCGTACGGGTTGTCCGCCTGGTCGCGGGTCAGGCATCTGGTGTGGCCCACCGCGCTGCCGTACGTCATGACCGGGCTGAGGCTGGCGGCGGCGGTGGCGTTCATCCTGGCGGTGACGGCCGAACTGGTCATCGGCAGCCCCGGCCTGGGCGCCGAGATCCAGGTGGCGCAGAGCAGCGGCGCGGTGCCGACCGTGTACGCGCTGATCGTGCTGGCCGGGCTGGTCGGCATCGCGGTGAACGCGGGCGTGCGGCTGCTGGAACGCAGGGTCCTGGCCTGGCACCCGGCCGTGCGGGCGGAGGCGGCGTCATGAGGGGCACCATGAGGGTGGTCCGGTTGCTGGCCCTGCCCGCTCTGCTGGTGCTGCTCTGGTGGGCGGTCGGCGGCGGCTCGTTCTATCTGCCGGGACCGGCCGCCGTGGGGCGCGCGTTCGCCGAGACCTGGTTCTCCGTACGGCTGGTCGAGGACGTGCTGCCCAGCGTCGGACGGCTGCTCGCGGGATACGCGCTGGCCGGGGTGCTCGGCGTGGGGCTGGGCGTGCCGATCGGGTCGTCGCGGCGGCTGCGCGCCACGCTGGAGCCGGTGCTGGAGTTCTTCAGGGCGATCCCGCCTCCGGTGCTGGTGCCGTTGATCATGTTGCTGGTCGGTATCGACACGCCCATGAAGGTGCTGGTCATCGTCTCGGGCTGCGTGTGGCCGATCCTGCTCAACACCGTGGAGGGCGTACGGGCCCTGGACGAGGTGCTCGCCGACACCTGCCGCATGTACGGCGTGCGCGGCGGCTCCCGGCTGCGCCGCTTCGTGCTGCGCGGCGCCAGCCCGCAGATCATGACGGGGCTGCGGCAGGCGTTGTCCATCGGGATCATCCTCATGGTCATCAGCGAGATGTTCGCCAGCTCCAGCGGCCTGGGGTTCACGATCGTGCTGTTCCAGCGGCAGTTCCAGATCGCCGAGATGTGGAGCGGCATCCTGCTGCTCGGCCTGCTCGGGCTCGGTCTGTCGTTGCTCTTCCGCCGCCTGGAGCGGCGGGTGTTGTCCTGGTACTACGGCAGTGGAGCCGCCCGTGCTTGAGATCCACGAGCTGCGCAAGGTCTACGAGAGCCCAGGCCGCCGGGTCGAGGCGATCCGCTCGATCACGTTGGGCGTCGGCGCGGGCGAGCTGGTCTGCGTGGTCGGCCCCTCGGGGTGCGGCAAGACCACGCTGCTGCGTTGCGTCGCCGGGCTGCTGCCGGTCAGCGAGGGCCAGGTGCGGGTGTCGGGCGTGCCCGTGACCGGTCCGCCGCCCGACATGGCCGTGGTCTTCCAGGAGTACGGCCGCAGCCTGTTCCCCTGGATGACCGTACGCCAGAACGTGGAGCTGCCGCTGAAGGAGAAGCGCCTGCCGCCCGCCCGGCGGCGCGAGCTGGTCGCCGACTCCCTGCGCGCGGTCGGCCTCTCCGACGCCGCCGACGCCCACCCCTGGCAGTTGTCCGGCGGCATGCAGCAGCGGGTGGCCATCGCCCGCGCGGTGGCGTACGAGCCGCAGGTGCTGCTCATGGACGAGCCGTTCGCCGCCGTGGACGCCCAGACCCGGGCCGACCTGGAGGACCTGATCCTGCGGTTGTGGCGGGACCTGGGCGTGACCACGCTCTTCGTCACCCACGACATCGACGAGGCCGTCTACCTCGGTCAGCGGGTCGTCGTGCTCTCCTCCTCGCCGACCACGGTCATGGAGGACCTGAAGATCGACCTGCCGCCGGAGCGCGACCAGCTCACGACCCGCTCGCTGCCGCGCTTCGGGGAGCTGCGCGGCCACGTCTACCGGCAGATCCAGCGGGCGAGGGGAGAACGGTGACCACTGTCAGGGAGGCCGTCTTCGACGTGCTGCGGCGGCACGGCATGACCACGCTCTTCTGCAACCCCGGCTCCACGGAGGTGCCGCTGCTCGCCGGGCTGCCGGACGACCTGCGCTTCGTCCTGGCCCTGCACGAGGGCTCGGTCGTGGGCATGGCCACCGGCTGGGCCATCGGCGGCCGGGCCCCCGCGCTGGCCGTCCTGCACACCGTGGCCGGGCTGGGCAACGCCGTCGGGGCCATCGCCACCGCCAGGGAGAACCGGGTGCCGCTGGTGATCCTCGTCGGGCAGCAGGACCGGCGGCACCTGGCGCTGGAGCCGTTCCTGACCGGGCGGCTGGGCGGGCTGGCCGGCGACTACCCGGTACGGGTGGACCAGCCGGTACGCGCTCAGGACGTGCCGGGCGCGCTGGCCAGGGCCGGCCACGAGGCGCTCACGTACCGGGGGCCCGCCCTGGTCGTGGTGCCCATGGACGACTGGGAGGCCCCGTACGAGGGGGAGACGACGGCCGCGCCGAGGCGGCTGCTGCGGCCCGCCGCCGTGGCCGACGCCGACCTCGCGCCGCTGGTGGAGCTGCTGGCGGGGGCCCGACGCCCGGCGATCGTGGCCGGCGCGGGCGTGGGCCCCGGGTGGGACGCGCTGGTGGCGCTGGCCGAACGGCTGGGGTGCCCGGTGTTCCAGGAGTCGTTCGGCGGGCGGGCCGGGTTCCCGCAGGACCATCCCCAGTACGCCGGGGTGCTGCCTGCCGACCGGGGGCGGCTGCGGGAGCGGCTGGCGGCGTACGACGTGGTGCTGGCGGTGGGGGCGCCGGTGTTCCGGCAGTACGCGTACGCGCCGGGGCCGCTCACCCGGCCGGGCACGGTGGTCGCGCTGGTGACGGACGAGCCGTCGGAGGCGCATCGCAGCCCGGCCGACCTGGCCTACCTCGCCTCCCCTGCCGCCGTCTGTGAACGCCTGGCCGGGCTGCTGCCGTACTCCGCCCGCGCCGAGGGCGGGCGCGCCCGTCGGGCACAGGAGCCGAGCCCGGTGACGAGGCTCGCGGCGGGATCTACAGCGGGATCTACAGCGGGACCTCCAGCGGGGCCTACGGCGGGGCACCCGCTGCGGCCCGCGGACGTGCTGCGCGAGCTGGCCAGGCGGCTGCCCCGGGACGCCGTGCTCGTCGAGGAGACCCCCTCCTCCCGCCCCGACCTGCACCGGCTCGTGCCCGCCAGGACCTCGCTGGGCTTCGTGTCGGCGGCCATGGGCGGGCTCGGGTTCGGCGTGCCCGCCGCGGTGGGGCTGCGCATGGCGCTCCCCGACCGGCCGGTGGTCGCCGTCGTGGGCGACGGCTCCGCGCTCTACGGCCTGCACGCCCTCTGGAGCGCCGCCCACTACCGGGTGGGCGCGCTGTTCGTCGTGCTCGCCAACGGCCGGTACGCGGTCATGGACCGGCTGGCCGACAAGCACGGCGGCGGCAAGGCCCCGTGGCCGCCGTTCACCGAGGTGGACATGGGCGCGCTGGCCAGGTCGCTCGGCTGCCCCGCCCTCCGGGTGGACTCGTACGATGGTCTGACCGCCGCCCTCGACGACGTCATGCCCGCGCTCGCCACCCGCGAGAGCCCGCTGCTGCTCGACGTGGCCGTGACCGTGGACCCGGACTTCCAGCCCTGAGGAGGCACACCATGACATTCCTTGACCCCAAGATCTGGACGGGTTCGATCTTCGACGGCGACTGGACGGCCTCGCGCGCCGGGGACGCGCCCGTCGTCGAGCCCGCGACCGGGAACGAGCTGGGCCGCGCCGGAACCGCGGGCCCCCAGGACGTGACGGCGGCCGCCGTACGCGCGCGGCGGGAGCAGCGGGCCTGGGCCGCGACCCCGTACGAGGAGCGGGCCGCGGTGCTGCGGCGGGCCGGGCGGCTGTTCGAGGAGCACGCGCAGGAGATCCAGGACTGGATCGTGCGCGAGTCGGGAGGCGTGCCGGGCAAGGCGGCGTTCGAGACGCACGTGGCCGCCCAGGAGTGCTACGAGGCGGCGGCGCTGGCCTCGCAGCCGCTCGGTGAGGTGCTGCCCACGGCCCGCAGGCGGCTCAGCTTCGCGCGGCGGGTGCCGGTCGGCGTCGTCGGTGTGATCGCGCCGTTCAACTTCCCGCTGATCCTCGGCATCAGGTCGGTCGCCCCGGCACTGGCGCTGGGCAACGCGGTCGTCTTCAAGCCCGACCAGCGTACGGCCGTCTGCGGCGGATACGCCGTCGCCCGCGTCTTCGAGGAGGCCGGCCTGCCGAGCGGCCTGCTGCACGTGCTGCCCGGCGGCCAGGAAGCGGGTCAGGCCCTGGTCGCCGACCCGAACATCCCGGTGATCTCCTTCACCGGCTCCACCACGGCCGGGCGCAAGGTCGGCGAGGCGGCGGCGCGCTCGCTCAAGCGCGCGCACCTGGAGCTGGGCGGCAACTCGGCGCTGGTCGTCTTCGACGACGCCGACCTCGGGCCGGCGGTCTCGGCGGGCGCGTGGGCGTCGTTCTTCCACCAGGGCCAGATCTGCATGACCTCGGGCCGCCACCTGGTGCACGAGGACGTCGCGGAGGAGTACGTGGAACGCCTGGCCGCCAAGGCCGCCGCCCTGCCGGTGGGCGACCCGGCCACGGGACAGGTGGCGCTCGGGCCGCTGATCGACGCCGGGCAGCTCGACCGGGTGCACCGGCTGGTCACGGAGAGCGTCTCGGCGGGGGCGCGGCTGGCGGCGGGCGGGACGTACGAGGGGCTGTTCTACCGGCCGACGGTGCTGGCGGAGGTGCCGGTGAGCGCGCCCGCCTACGCCGAGGAGGTGTTCGGGCCGGTGGCGCCGGTGACCACGTTCGCCACGCTGGAGGAGGCGGCGGCCCTGGCGGCCGACTCGGAGTACGGGCTGTCGCTGGGCATCCTCACCCGGGACGTCATGAAGGGCCTGGCCCTGGCCGACCTGGTGCCGACGGGCATCGTGCACATCAACGACCAGACGGTGGACGACGAGGCCGTGGCCCCGTTCGGCGGCGTGCGCGCCTCGGGCACGGGCGCCCGCTTCGGCGGCGCGGGGGCCAACCTCGACGCCTTCACGGAGACCCAGTGGGTCACCATGCAGGGCGACATCGCCGCCTACCCCTTCTGACCGCGGTAAGCACGGGTCACCGGTTGCGGTAGCTGTCGATGGCCAGGCGGGTGGCGCGGATGGCGGCGTCCGCCGTCTCGTACCGCCGCTGCGCGAGCCCGACGAAGATGCAGTCGACGATCAGCAACTGGCTGATCCGGCTGGCCAGCGCCCCCGGGCGGAAGGCCGTCTCGCGCCCCGCCGACACCAGCGTGTGATCGGCCAGGTCGGCCAGCGAGGACCGCGGGTTGTTGGTGATCGCCACGATCGACGCGCCCGCCTCGGCCGCCGTCCTGGTGGGCACCAGCACGTCGGGCGTCTCGCCGGTGCAACTGATCGCCACCGCCACGTCCCCTTCCCGCAGCAGGGCGGCGCTGGTCAACGCCAGGTGGGCATCGCTGAACGGGTGACTGGACAGCCCGATCCGCAGCAGTTTCTGCGACAGGTCGGCGGCCACCAGGCCCGAGGCGGCGACTCCGTACACGTTGATCCGCCGCGCCTCGGAGATCGCCTTCACCACCTCCCCGAGCCGGTCGGGGTCGAGCTGGGCGGCGGTGTCGGCCAAGGCGTCGGACTCGGCCCTGGCCACCTTGGCGATCACGTCCGTGAGCGGGTCGTCGGGGCCGAGGTCGCCGGGCACCAGCCGCTCGGGCTCCCTGGCCACGGCCACCGCCGCGGCCAGCGCGAAGCGCATCTGCGAGTACCCGGCGAAGCCCAGCGCCCGCGCCGTACGGACGATCGTCGCCTCGCTCGTCCCCGACACCGCGCTGAACTCGGTGATCGTGCTGCGCACGACCAGCCCCGGGTCGTCGAGGATGATGCGGGCGATGGACTGGGCCGCCGGGGTGAGCGAGGGCAGCACGGCGCGTACGGCCGCGACCGGGTTCGCGGGCTCCATGCTCACGTGAGCAGCCATTCGGCCGCGGCTTGCGCGGACACCCGCGAGATGCCGTGCGTGGCGACGTGGGTCGCGCCGTCGGGAGGGGCGGGCACGCCGGTGTCCACCACGATCACGTCGGGCCGGAGCGCCAGGGCCTTGGCCACGGTCTCGCGCACCCACGGGTGCCGGGCCGCGTCGTGCACGACCAGCACGACCGGCCGGTCGTCGAACGGCGGCAGCTCGCCCTCCGCCTCCATCTGCACCCTGGCCGTGTCCGGCAGCAGGGCGGTCAGTGCCGCGGTGATCCCGGTCGGGGTGGCGGGGTCCACGGCCTTGCTGAAACGGGTGTTGATCTCGACGACGAGCGGCCCGCGGCCGAGTGCGGCGGTCCCCGACGTGGTCAGCGCCCGGCGGGCGGCCCGCAGGCCCGCGTCCTCGTCCACGTCGTCGTGCGCCTGGCGGCGCAGCGGCTCCTGGGCGGCGTACCAGGCCGACACCGCGCGCACCCGGGCGGCGGCCTCTGCCAGCCGCTCCTCGGGGAGCGTGCCCGCGCGTACCGCGGCCACGATCGCGTCGCGCATCTCGCGCAGGCCGTCCTCGTCGCAGAGCCCGGCGCAGATGGCGTCCACGCCCGCGTTGAGCGCGCGCACCACGATCTCGCCGGGGGCGGCCAGGGCGGCCACGGCCCGCATCTCGATCGCGTCGGTGGTGAGCATCCCGTCGAAGCCCAGCTCGTCCCGCAGGATCTCGGTCATCACCGTACGGCTCAGCGTCGCGGGCACGGCCGGGTCGAGGGCGGGGACGAGCAGGTGGCCGGACATGACCACGCGCACCCCGGCCTCGATCGCGGCGCGGAACGGCGGCAGGTCGCGCTCGAAGAGCACCTCGCGCGAGGCGTGCACGGTCGGCAGCGCCAGGTGGGAGTCGGTGACGGTGTCACCGTGCCCGGGGAAGTGCTTGGCGCAGGCCGCCACGCCCGCGCCCTGCACGCCGTCGATGTAGGCGACGGTGTGGCGGGAGACCAGCTCCGGCGTGGGGCCGAACGAGCGCACGCCGATCACGGGGTTGGCCGGGTTCGCGTTCACGTCGGCGGAGGGGGCGTAGTTGAGCGTGATGTCGAGATCTGCGAGCATCCTTCCGATCTGGCGGCCCACCTGTTCGGTGAGCTCCACGTCGTCCACCACGCCCAGCGCCCGGTTGCCGGGGAAGGAGCTGCCGTCCGTGACCTCCAGCCGGGTGACCGTGCCGCCTTCCTCGTCGATGGCGACCACCACGTCGGGGTTCTCCGCGCGGAACTGTCGTACGAGCCGCTCGTCGATCGCGTTGCGCGCGAACAGCACCACGCCGCCCAGACCCTCGCCCAGCGCCCGGCGCAGCCAGTCGGGGGTGGAGGTCCCCTCGAACCCCGGGTGCAACACCGTCATCGCCAGTCCGTACAGGTCATCGCTCATCGGCATTTTCCTTCACAGTTGTTGATCTGAAGGTAATTTTCTGTCATCGTCGCCCTCGATACAACCACTTCCGAGAGGCCACCCCCCATGCCCAGCAGAAGGACTCTCCTGAAGGGTCTCGCTCTCGCGACCGCCGCTTCCGCCGTCCCGCTGCCCGCCTTAGCGCAGGCCCAGTACGTTCCGCCGCTGCGCCAGATGCGCGGTATGTGGATCGCGTCCGTGGTCAACATCAACTGGCCGTCCAAGCCCGGGCTGAGCGCCGAGGAGCAGAAGGCGGAGTATCTCGCCTGGCTGGACGTGGCCGTGCAACGCGGGCTCAACTCGGTGTTCGTGCAGATCAGGCCGACCGCGGACGCGTTCTGGCCGTCACCGTTCGAGCCGTGGTCACAGTATCTGACGGGCACCCAGGGGCAGGACCCCGGCTACGACCCCCTCGGCTTCGCCGTGGCCGAGACGCACAAGCGCGGCCTGGCCTTCCACGCCTGGTTCAACCCGTACCGCGTCTCGATGCAGGCCGACCCGGCCAAGCTGCACCCCGACCACCCCGGACGCAAGCACCCCGACTGGATCCTGCCGTTCGGCGGCAAGCTCTACTACAACCCCGGCCTGCCCGAGGTGCGCGCGTTCTGCCAGGACGCCATGATGGACGCGGTCACCCGCTACGACATCGACGGCCTGCACTTCGACGACTACTTCTACCCCACCAACACCACGGCCTTCGACGACGCCGAGGAGTTCGCCAAATACGGCGCCGGTTTCCCCGACCTGGCCGCCTGGCGGCGTAACAACGTCGACCTCATGGTCCAGGAGATGCAGGCGCGCGTGCTGGCGGCCAAGCCCGAGATCGCCTGGGGCATCAGCCCCTCGGGCATCTGGCGCAACAAGGGCACCGACCCGCTCGGCTCCGACACCAACGGCGGCCAGTCGTACGACAGCCTGCACGCCGACACCCGCGGCTGGGTCAAGAAGGGCTGGCTCGACTACATCGCGCCGCAGCTCTACTGGTACATCGGGCAGCCGCCGGCCGACTACTCCAAGCTCGTGCCCTGGTGGTCGGACGTCGCGAGCGGCACGAAGACGCTGCTGTGGATCGGGCAGGCCGCGTACAAGGCGGGCGACCCCGCCCAGGCCGCCGAGTGGCAGGCGCCGGGCGAACTGTCCAGGCACCTGACGCTCAACCGCGACCACCCCGAGATCGGCGGCGACATCTGGTACAACGCCAACGACGTCAAGGTGGACAGGATCGGCTCGATCAGCACCGCGGTCGCCGACCACTACCAGCGGCCCGCGCTCGCGCCCGTGCTGCCGCGCCTGGCCGGTGGTGAGCCGCCCAGGCGGCCCGTGGTGGCGTACGCGCTGCGCCGCGACGGCGGGGTCGAGGTGCGGGCGGTGGCCACCGGCAGGGACGAACCCTTCCTCTTCGCCGTCTTCCGCTTCGACCGGAACGCGGGCTCCGGAGAGTTCGCCGACGCCCGCAACCTGGTCGCGGTCGTGCCGGGCGACCGGCAGGTGCGCTGGACCGACCCCGACGGCAAGCGCGGCCACCACTACTACGTGGTCGCGGTCGACCGGGCCAACCGCACCAGCAAGCCCAGCAACGGTTTCCGCGTGATCTGACCACGCGCCGCGTGTTCGGCACCCGTGCGGGGTGATCCGAGAGCGCGCTACGCCTGCCCGCGTCGCGGGCCGATCTCCCGGCCCGCGACGAGCGCGGCATAGCGCTGCTCGGACGCCTGCCGCCGCTCGCCACCGTGCCCGCGCGGGCACGGTGGACGTCCAGGTCCCGACGCTGCCGGAACCCCTCGCCGAAGCCCCGGTCGCGATCCTGTGCTAAGAAGCCCTGCGCCCAGCGGCCGAAGCCTGCTCGGCCGAGGCTCCCGACGACCTCTGTGGCGGAACCACGGGGGTCGGCCGCACCAGACCGAGCGCGACGACCTCGTTGGCCAGCCGCGTGCGCCGGTTGGTGCCCTCGGGAATCCTGAACTTCTGGTAGAGCCGCAGCAGATGCTGCTTGACCGCGGCCTCGGTCACGACCAGGTCGTCGGCGATCTCGCGTGCGGTCGCCGGGGCGACGAACGCCTCGTCCGACAGCGCCGGCCGGCAGAGCGAGGTCAGCACGTCGACCTCGCGTCTGGTCAGCTCGGGTGCGGCCGCCCTGCGCAGCTCGACCTCGGGGGTGAAGTCCTCACGGGGGACTCCACCGATGCGACCCCGTGCCGCGCCGAAGGAGACGACGTCGCCGTCGTCGAGGACCCTCCGGGCGATCGGCCTGCCGTTCACCCGCGTGCCGTTCCTGGACAACCCCAGGTCTACGACGTACAGGTAGGGTCCTCGTCTGATGAACTCGGCATGGAGTCGAGACACGCTGGGATCGGTGAGCCGGATGTCAACACCCCGGCCTCGCCCGACCGTCGTGATCTCGGGGCGCAACGGGACCACCTCGCCAGTGTCCTCGATGCGTATGAACGGCCCCTCCACGGCAGTTCCTCCCCAGGTAGCCCGCCGTAACTATTACTACAGCTCCGGCTTACCCAACCGAGGGGATGCGGAATCTCCTTTGCCGAAAGGAGAATCCGGCGTGAAATTGGTCTGGACCTTTGCGGTCGGTTTTGCCTGCTCACGGGTAGACTTCGGACGAAGATAAGCGGAGGAAACACTCATGGCGGACAAGCCCACGAAAGGTCTGGCCGATGTCGTCGCGGCGTCCACCGCGCTGAGCGACATCGACGGAAAGGCCGGTCGCCTCTTCTACCGTGGATACGACATCCACGACCTGGCCGGCCGAGCGACGTTCGAGGAGACCGCACACCTGCTTCAGCGTGGCAAGCTGCCCACCCGCTCCCAGCTCGACGCCTACGGCGAGGAACTGGCGCGGGGCTGGGAGCTGGGCACCCTGGTGTCCGTGAACATCGCCGAGATCGCCGAGAAGCAGGAGCCCATGGAGGCGCTGCGCTCGCTGGTCTCGCTGTCGGGCGCGGACGATCCGGACAAGGACTCCATCGCCCCCGAGGCCAATCTGCGCAAGGCGGCCCGCCTGGTGGCCCAGCAGCCGCTGCTGGTCGCCCGCTACCAGGCCGCCCGCACCGGCGGCACCGCTCCCGAGCCCGATCCGTCGCAGAGCATCGCCGCGAACTTCCTGCTCCAGGTCACCGGTCGCACTCCCGACCCCCGTGAGGTCGAGATCTTCGACGAGTGCCTGGTGCTGCACGCCGACCACACCATGAACGCCTCCACCTTCGCCGCCCGGGTCTGCGCCGCGACGCTGTCGGACATGCACTCCGCCATCGTCGCCGCCATCGGCACCCTGAAGGGCCCGCTGCACGGCGGGGCGAACGAGCAGGTCATGAAGACGCTGGAGTCGTTGTCGCCGAGCGGCGTGGCCCAGGCCGTACGCGACAAGCTGGCCGCGGGCGAGAAGATCATGGGCTTCGGGCACCGCGTCTACAAGACCGAGGACCCGCGGGCGACCCACCTGCGCAGGATGTCGGCCGAACTCGGCGAGGCCACCGGCGACGACACGTATTACCGGATGTCCAAGGAGATGGAGGAGGTCGTCTTCGCGACAAAAGGTCTCTATCCGAACGTCGATTTCTACGCCGCCTCCGTCTACCACTACCTTGGCATCCCGACCGATCTGTTCACGCCGGTCTTCTCCGTCAGCCGTATGTCCGGGTGGACCGCTCACGTCATCGAGCAGCACGCGGACAACCGGTTGATCCGCCCCGACAGTGAGTACATCGGTGAGACCGACCAGAAGTGGAAGCCGATAGAAGAGCGTTGAGTGTTGAGCCGACAAGGGACTGACCGCGAGACCTGGGGGCCGTACCCGCTGATCCTGGTGGGTGCGGCTGTCGGCGTGCTCGTGATCTTCATCGCGGACCCGCGCTGGGGCGGGTTCGCGCTGGGCGCCGTCATCATGATCGCCGCCGCGCTGCGCTTCGCCGGCTACGGCGGGCAGCTCGCCCTCAGGGGCAAGAAGAGCGACGTCATCACGCTGTCCGCGTTCGGGTTCGTGATGGTGCTGACCTCGCTCCTGCTTTACAACAACGGGCTCAAGGCATTGATCCTGTCCCTTTTCGCACCGTGACAGACCGGTCCGATAGCCTCAACGCATCCATTCATTGAAGGGGAACCATTCGCATGCCCAAGATCAAGGTGGAGGGCCCCGTCGTCGAGCTTGACGGCGACGAGATGACCCGGATCATCTGGCAGTTCATCAAGGACCAGTTGATCCTTCCCTACCTCGACGTCGACCTGAAGTACTACGACCTCGGCATCGAGCACCGGGACGCCACGGACGACCAGGTCACCATCGACGCCGCGAACGCCATCAGAAAGTACGGCGTCGGTGTGAAGTGCGCCACCATCACCCCTGACGAGGCGCGTGTCGAGGAGTTCGGCCTCAAGAAGATGTGGAAGTCCCCCAACGGGACCATCCGCAACATCCTCGGTGGCGTGATCTTCCGCGAGCCGATCATCATGTCGAACGTGCCGCGGCTCGTCCCCGGGTGGACCAAGCCGATCGTCGTCGGCCGTCACGCCTTCGGCGACCAGTACCGCGCCACCGACCTGAAGATCCCCGGCGAGGGCACGCTGACCCTGACGTACACCCCCAAGGACGGCTCCGAGCCGATCGAGCTCGACGTGTACGACTTCCCCGGCAGCGGCGTCGCGATGGCGATGTACAACCTCGACGAGTCGATCCGCGACTTCGCCCGCGCCTCCATGCGGTACGGCCTCAACCGCAACTACCCCGTCTACCTCTCCACGAAGAACACGATCCTCAAGGCGTACGACGGCCGCTTCAAGGACATCTTCGCCGAGGTCTACGAGAGCGAGTTCAAGGCCGACTTCGAGAAGGCCGGCCTGATCTACGAGCACCGCCTCATCGACGACATGGTCGCCGCGGCGCTGAAGTGGGAGGGCGGCTACGTCTGGGCCGCGAAGAACTACGACGGCGACGTCCAGTCCGACACGGTCGCCCAGGGCTTCGGCTCGCTCGGCCTGATGACCTCGGTGCTGATGACCCCCGACGGCCGCACCGTCGAGGCCGAGGCCGCGCACGGCACCGTGACCCGTCACTACCGCCAGCACCAGCAGGGCAAGCCCACCTCCACCAACCCCATCGCGTCGATCTTCGCGTGGACGCGCGGCCTGGCCCACCGGGGCAAGCTCGACGACACCCCCGCGGTGATCGACTTCGCCACCAAGCTGGAGGAGGTCTGCGTCGAGACCGTCGAGGGCGGTCAGATGACCAAGGACCTCGCGCTCCTCGTCGGCGGCGACGCCAAGTGGCTCACCACGCAGGACTTCCTGGGGGCGCTCGACGAGAACCTCAAGAAGAAGATGTCGGCCTAGCCGTCGTCGAACACGGCCTCTACCTGCGGTTACCGCGTATGGTAGGGGCCGTCTCGCATGCCGGGCCCGCCTTGTGGGCCTGTGGGCCGTCACAGGCCCCCTGCGGGGCCTGAGCGGGCCTTGAGCGGCTTGCGAGCGGGGCCGCGCAGGCTCGGAGCGGGTCCGAACGGGCTCGGGGCGGGCTCGGGGCGGGTGCGGTGCACGTGCCCGGCCGCTCGGCATGGCGGACGTCTTTTGGGCGTTTTCCACAAATGAGGCCGGGTAGCGTGCGCTGTCTGCGACATGCCGCTGACGGTCGGCAGAGGGCAGAGTGAAGATTGCCATGGGCCGCCGTGCCGCGTCTCGCGGGTCGCGCGGCCAGGCTGGCTCCACAAGGTTGGTCTGCAGAGGTAGGTCTACGGGGTCGATCCACCGGGTCGGTCCAACGGGAGGGCTCGTTCGGGTGTTCAGTCGTGTCGCCATCGTCAACCGTGGTGAGGCCGCCATGCGGCTCATCCACGCAGTACGGGACCTCGCCGCGGAGACCGGGACGCGGATGGAGACCGTAGCCCTGTACACCGACGTCGACCGGACGGCCACGTTCGTCAGGGAAGCGGACGTGTCCTACTGCCTCGGTCCGGCCGCGGCGCGCCCGTACCTCGATCTTGAGGTGCTGGAGCGCGCGCTGGTGGAGACCGGGGCCGACGCCGCGTGGGTGGGCTGGGGCTTCGTCGCCGAGGATCCGGCCTTCGCGGAGCTGTGCGAGAGGATCGGCGTCACCTTCGTCGGGCCGAGCCCGGAGGCCATGCGCAGACTCGGCGACAAGATCGGCTCGAAGCTGATCGCCGAGGAGGTCGGTGTGCCGGTCGCGCCGTGGAGCCGTGGCGCGGTCGAGACCCTCGAGGCCGCCGTGACGGTGGCGGGCGAGATCGGCTACCCGCTGATGCTGAAGGCGACCGCGGGCGGCGGCGGGCGCGGCATCCGCGTGATCGCCAACGAGGCCGAGCTGACCGACGCCTACGAGCGCACCAGGCAGGAGGCCGAGCGGGCGTTCGGCAGCGGCGTCGTGTTCCTGGAGCGCCTGGTCACCGGCGCCCGGCACGTCGAGGTCCAGGTGATCGCCGACGGTGCGGGCACCGCGTGGGCGCTCGGCGTGCGCGACTGCTCGCTGCAGCGGCGCAACCAGAAGGTCGTCGAGGAGTCGGCCTCGCCCGTGCTCAGCCCCGCGCAGGCGGCCGAGCTGAAGGCGTCGGCCGAACGGCTGGCCGTGGCGGTCGGCTACAGCGGCGCGGCGACCGTCGAGTTCCTCTACCATCCGGGCGACAAGCTGTTCGCGTTCCTGGAGGTCAACACCCGGCTGCAGGTCGAGCACCCGATCACCGAGTGCACCACCGGGTTCGACCTGGTCAAGGCGCAGCTCCGGGTGGCCTCCGGCGGCCGGCTCGACGGCGTGCCGCCGGTGGAGCGCGGGCACGCCATCGAGGCCCGGCTGAACGCCGAGGACCCCGACAGGGACTTCGCGCCCGCCCCTGGCCGCATCGTCCGGCTCGACCTGCCCGCCGGGCCGGGGATCCGCGTCGACACCGGCGTCAGCGTGGGCGACACCATCCCTGCCGACTTCGACTCGATGATCGCGAAGATCGTCGCCTACGGCCGCGACCGCGACGAGGCGCTCGGTCGGCTGCGCCGGGCCATGGCGCAGACGACCGTGGTCATCGAGGGCGGCGCGACCAACAAGAGCTTCGTGCTCGACCTGCTCGACCAGCCCGAGGCGATCGACGCCAGCGCGGACACCGGCTGGATCGACCGCGTCCGCGGCGAGGACAGGCTCGTCACGCACCGCCACTCCGGGGTCGCGCTGGCCGCCGCCGCCATCGAGGCGTACGAGGAGGAGGAGCGCGCCGAGCGGCAGCGGCTGCTGTCGACGGCGTTCGGCGGACGCCCGCAGGTGCAGCACAAGAGCAGCCGGCCGCTCGACCTCAAGCTGCGCGGCGTCGGCTACCGCGTACGGGTCGCGCGGGTCGGCGCGACCCGGTTCCGCGTCGGCGTCGAGACGGGTGACGGCCCTCGCACCGCCGACGTCGAGCTCGACCGCTTCGACCGGCACACCGGGCAGATCACCGTCAACGGCAGCCGATACCGCCTGCTCACCGGCGCGCACGGGCCCATACTCCTGGTCGAGGTGGACGGCGTGGCGCACCGGGTCGGCCGCGACGAGGGCGGCGTCGTCCGCTCGCCCGCCCCGGCGCTGGTCGTCGCCACGCCGCTGGAGGTGGGGGCCGAGGTCGAGGCGGGCGCTCCGGTGCTGGTGCTGGAGAGCATGAAGATGGAGACGGTGCTGCGGGCGCCGTTCAGGGCACGGCTGAAGGAATGCGCCGTTTCCGTGGGCAGCCAGGTGGAGACCGGTGCGCCGCTGCTGCGGCTGGAGCCGCTGGCCGACGCCGCCGCCGAGGCGGAGGAGAGCACGGCCGCCGGGGCCGTCCCGCTCGACCTGCCCATCGCGCAGGCGACGGTTCCGGCGTGGCGCCGGGCCACGCGCGGCCAGGAAGACCTGCGCGGCCTGCTGCTGGGCTTCGACCTCGACCCGCACGACGAACGCCGGGTGCTCGACGACTACCTCGCCGCGCGCCAGTCGGTCATCGAGACCGGTCACCGGCCGCTCGCCGAGGAGATCGCGCTCATCGAGGTGTTCGCCGACCTCACCGAGCTGAGCCGCAACCGGCCGGCGGGCGACGACAGCGGCGGCGGCGACGCTCACGTGCACAGCCCGCGCGAATACTTCCACACCTACCTGCAGAGCCTCGACGTCGAGCGGGCCGGGCTGCCGAAGACGTTCCAGGCCAGGCTGGCCAAGGTGCTCACGCACTACGGCGTCGCCGAGCTGGAGCGCTCGGGCGAGCTGGAGTCCGCCGTCTTCCGGATCTTCCTGGCCCAGCAGCGCGCGTCCGCCGACGCCGCGATCGTCGCGACGTTGCTGCGCGCCTGGCTGCGGGAGCCGCCGCCGGACGAGGCGCTGCGCGAGCCCGCCGGCCTCGCGCTCGAACGCCTCCTCGCCGCCACGCAGGTCCGCTTCCCCGTCGTCTCCGACCTCGCCAGGGGCGTGGTGTACGCCTGGTTCGGCCAGCCGCTGCTGCGCCGCAACCGCGCCCGCGTCTACGCCAACGTCCGCAGGCACCTGCGCCACCTCGACGCCCACCCCGACTCGCCCGACCGCGCCGAGCGCGTCGCCGAGATGGTACGCAGCACCGAGCCGCTGGTACGCCTGCTCGGCCAGCGCCTCGTCCGCGACCACCTGGACAACGCGATCATGCTGGAGGTGCTGACCAGGCGCTACTACGGCAACAAGGAGCTCGTCGCCGTCCGCACCAGCGAGGTCGCGGGCTGCACGTTCGTGATCGCCGAGCGGGCGGGCTCGTGCGTGGTCTCCACCGCCGTGAGCATCGAGACGCTGGGCGGCGCGCTGCGCGGGCTGGCCGAGCTGGCCGCGGGCGAGGAGGCCGTCGACGCCGACATCTACCTCCTCTGGGAAGGGCAGCCGGCGGACTCCGACGCGATGGCCGCCGCGCTGCACGAGATCGTGAGCGCGCACCCGCTGCCCGGCCAGGTCCGCAGGATCACCGCCACCGTCGCAGGACGCGGCGGGGCGGTCATGCACCACCACTTCACCTTCCGCCCGTCGGAGACCGGGATGGCCGAGGAACGGCTGATCCGCGGCCTGCACCCGTACATCGCGCAGCGCATGCAGATGGAGCGGCTGAGCAAGTTCGACCTCACCCGGCTCCCGTCGTCTGACGAGGAGGTCTACCTCTTCCAGTGCGTGGCCAGGGAGAACCCGTCCGACGACCGCCTCGTCGCGTTCGCCCAGGTGCGCGACCTGACCGAGCTGCGTGAGCACGACGGCAGGCTGGTCGCGCTGCCCACGGCGGAGGACGCCGTCGCCGCCTGCGTCGACGCGATCCGCATCGCCCAGGCGCGGCGGCCGTCGAGACGCCTCAACACCAACCGCATCGTGGTCTACGTCTGGCCGCCCAGCAACATCACCCGGTCGGAGATCGAGATGATCGCCCGGCGCGTGCTGCCCGCGACCGCGGGCGCCGGGCTGGAGGAGACCCTGTTCATCGCCAGGCAGCGCGACAGGGAGACCGGCGAGCTGACCAAGATCGCCGTACGCATCGCGCTCGACGCCACCGGCGGCACCGAACTGACCATCGGCGAGCCGTCGATCGAGCCGATCGAGCCGCTGGACGACTACCGCCAGAAGGTGCTGCGCGCGCGGAGCCGCAACACGGTCTACCCGTACGAGCTGACCGGCCTGCTCGGCGACTTCGTCGAGCACGACCTCGACGCCGGCCACGCGCTGGTCCCGGTCGACCGGCCGAAGGGGCGCAACACCGCGGCGCTCGTCGCGGGCGTGGTCACCACGCCGACCCCGCGGCACCCGGCGGGCGTCAGCAGGGTCGTGCTGCTCGGCGACCCGACGAAGTCGCTCGGCGCGCTGTCGGAGCCGGAGTGCCGCCGGGTGATCGCGGCGCTCGACCTGGCCGAGCGGATGCGGGTGCCGCTGGAGTGGTACGCGCTGTCCGCCGGCGCCCGCATCTCGATGGAGTCGGGCACCGAGAACATGGACTGGGTGGCCGCCGCGCTCAAGCGCATCGTGGAGTTCACCCAGGACGGCGGCGAGATCAACGTCGTGGTCGCGGGCATCAACGTCGGCGCGCAGCCGTACTGGAACGCCGAGGCGACCATGCTCATGCACACCAAGGGCATCCTGGTCATGACGCCCGACTCGGCGATGGTGCTCACAGGCAAGCAGTCGCTCGACTTCTCGGGCGGCGTGTCGGCCGAGGACAACTTCGGCATCGGCGGCTACGACCGGGTGATGGGCCCGAACGGGCAGGCCCACTACTGGGCCCCCAACCTGACCGCCGCCCGCGACGTGCTGATGGCGCACTACGACCACACCTACGTCGCACCCGGCGAGGACGCACCGCGGCGGGCGATGACGACCGACCCCGTCGACCGCGACGTCACCGGCTTCCCGCACGCCATGGAGGGCAGCGACTTCACCACCGTCGGCGAGATCTTCTCCAGCGTGTCCAACCCCGACCGCAAGAAGCCGTTCGACATCCGCACGGTGATGCGGGCGCTGTCCGACCAGGACCACATGGTGCTGGAGCGCTGGGCGGGCATGGCCGACGCGGAGACCGCGGTGGTGCAGGACGTGCACCTCGGCGGCATGCCCGTGTGCCTGCTCGGCATCGAGTCCCGCGCGGTCCCGCGGCGCGGCTTCCCGCCCACCGACGGCCCCGACACCTACACCGCGGGCACGCTGTTCCCGCGCTCGTCGAAGAAGGCCGCGCGGGCGATCAACGCGGCCAGCGGCAACCGGCCGCTGGTGGTGCTGGCGAACCTGTCGGGCTTCGACGGCTCGCCGGAGTCGATGCGCAAGCTCCAACTGGAGTACGGGGCGGAGATCGGCCGCGCGATCGTGAACTTCCGCGGGCCCATCGTGTTCTGCGTGATCTCGCGCTACCACGGCGGCGCGTTCGTGGTGTTCTCCAAGGCGCTGAACCCGAACATGACCGTGCTCGCGCTGGAGGGCTCGTTCGCCTCGGTGCTCGGCGGCGCGCCGGCCGCCGCGGTGGTGTTCTCCGGCGACGTCAACGCCCGTACCGCGGCCGATCCGCGGGTCCAGGAGCTGGAGGCCAGGGTCGCGGCGGCCTCGGGCACCGGCAGGGCGGCGTTGACCGCGGAGCTGGACGAGCTGCGGTCGTCGGTCCGCGCGGAGAAGCTGGGCGAGGTGGCCGCGGAGTTCGACCGGGTGCACGACATCCGGCGGGCGGTCGAGGTCGGCTCCGTCGACGCCGTCATCCGCGCCGCCGAACTCCGTCCGCGGATCATCGAGGCCATCGAGTCCGGCCTGCGCCCGAAGTAGGGCGCCGACCCCCCTCGGCGTGACGTCCGGGGCGGCCCTCGTCGTACGGGGGCCGCCTCCAGGACGCACGCCGCCCCGGCGTGGAGGGCCGCTGCGGCGGCGTTTTCCCATGTCTTGACGATCTCGCGGCGTGGCGCAGTTGATCACCTGGGTATGAGCCCCCTCGCAACAGTCGTACGTGTCTCGGGGGGTTAGGATGCGACTGCGTATTTTGAGTGGGCTGGGGGCGCTCACCACCGCCGCCATCCTGACGGGCTGCGGCTCTCAGTCCGACACCGCCAAGCTGACGGACAACAAGGTCGACGCCGCGGCCAGGCTCAAGGCGACCAAGGCCGCCAAGGTGAAGGCCGCCGCCAGCGTCAAGGCCAACGAGCTCGGGCAGATCCCGGTGCTCATGTTCCACCGCATCGTGGCCAAGCCGCAGACGACGGACGACCGGTCGCCGCAGCAGTTCAGGGCCGACCTGGAGCGGCTGGTCCGGGAGGACTACGTGCCGATCACCGCCGCCGAGATGGTGGTCGGCAAGATCGACATCCCGGCCGGGAAGCATCCCGTGGTGCTGACGTTCGACGACTCGTCACCGTCGCAGCTCACCCTGAACGAGATGGGCGTCCCGCAGAAGGACACCGCGGTGGCGATACTCAAGGAGGTGGCCGCCGCGCATCCGGGCTGGAAGCCGAAGGCCACCTTCTACGTGACGCGCGACATGTTCGGCAAGACCGTCCGCGAGGAGCAGGCGCAGACGCTGCTCTGGCTCAAGGACAACGGCTTCGAGATCGGCAACCACACCCGCGACCACCTCAACCTGCGGGGCCGCCCGGAGAAGGAGGTCGAGGAGCAGATCGGCTCGATCGGCAAGGAGATCGCCGCCCTGGCCTACATCAAGCCCACCACCATCGCCCTGCCGTACGGCAACCAGCCCAGCAAGAAGGACTGGGCGCTGCGTGGCAAGGACTACCACCACCTGGGCGCGTTCCTGGCCGGTTACACGCCCGCGGCGGCGCCGTTCAGCAAGGCGTTCGACCCGGCGGGGATCCCGCGGATCAAGGTCATGGAGAAGAAGGGCGACTGCGCCCAGTTCTGCTCGGCGGCGTGGCTGGACTGGCTCAAGAACAACCCGGACATGCGTTACACGTCCGACGGCGACGTGCGCACGGTGGCCTATCCGAAGTTCAAGGCCCCGTACCTGCGTAAGGCGTTCACCACGTGGAGCCTGCCCTACTGAGCGCGCCTCGTCCGGGCGGGGGAGGGCGGCGGGGCGGGATCAGGACCTGTCGGCGAAGGTCAGGCCCGCCCGGTGCAGGCGGTCGATCAGCGGCCGTCCCATCGCCGAGGCCGTCGTGAGCTGCCCGGCCCGGTCGGGGACGGCGTCGAAGGCCAGGCAGAGGGCCGACTCCGCGAGCATCTTGGCCGACTCGTCGTAGCCGGGGTCGCCGCCCGCCACCTCCGTGACCACGCGCTGGCCCCCGCCCTCGCCCAGGAACGTGACCTTGAACCAGTTCCTGGCCCGCCGCTCCGGCGACGGCCCCTCGCCGGGCCCGAGGCGGCCCTCGGCCCAGCGGCGCGCGGGCGGGACCTGGGCGAGCGCCGCGAGCAGGCCCACGCCGGCCACGGTCGCCAGCGCCGCGGGAAGGGTACGGACCGCGTAGTGCTGCCGGTAGGTGAAGTCGGGGCCGTAGCGGTCGAGCAGCCGGGCGGAGTAGCCGACGATCAGCGGGTCGATGGTGGGCATCGGCAGGGCCCAGCCGCCCACGTGACGCAGGCCGCCGGGCAGGGAGCTGACCCTGCGTCCCCGGGGCCTGGGCTCGGCGGAACGGCGCTGCGTGCCCTGCCCCACCGTCTCCCTGGCACGGCCGAGCGCGGACAGCACGGTGGCCAGCGTGCCGCCCGACGGCCGCCCGTTCCCCCGTACGAAGCCGCTGACCTTGAGCGGGACGCCCTCCGGGAGCCGGGTGACGGTGTACAGGACGCCGAGGTCGTACGGGATGGAGTCGAAGCCGCAGGCGTGCACGAGCTTGGCCCCGCTCCTCGCCGCCCGGTCGTGGTAGCGGACGTACACGCGGTCCACGAACTCGGGCTCGCCCGTCAGGTCGAGGTAGTGGGTGCCCGCGTCGGCGCAGGCGGCGACGAGCGGCTCGCCGTACCGGACGTACGGGCCGACGGTGGTCGCCAGCACCCGCGTACGGCGGGCGAGGTCCGCCAGGGAGGCCGGGTCGGCGGCGTCGGCGACCAGGACCGGCACGTCCAGCCCGAGCCGCTCCACCAGCCGTTCGAGCTTGGCCCGGTCGCGCCCGGCCACCGCCCACCGGGTGCCGGGGCCGGCCTCGCGGGCGAGGTAGGCGGCCGTGAGCGCGCCGGTGAACCCGGTGGCGCCGAAGAGCACGATGTCGTGGAGGCGATCCATGATCAGAGCCTCTCCGCTCGCGTCCCGGGGACGCAAGTGCCCGGTACCGGCGCCGAAAGAGGCGAACCCGTGACGTGCCTAACCCTCAACCGATTCCTGAGAAGTTGCTGAGCGTCGTAAAGTTTGCGTCGATGGGTTCTGTACACGTGGGGATGACGTATGCCGCAGATCTCGCCGCTGGTCACCGGCGATCCCACCGAGCTGGGGTCCTTCCGGCTGTCCGGACGGATCGGGGAGGGCGGCCAGGGGATCGTCTACCTGGGGGTCAACGACCAGGATGAGCGGGCCGCGATCAAGCTCCTGCACGTCAAGTTCAGCGGTGACACGATCGCCAGGTCGCGCTTCGCCCGAGAGCTGAAGGCGGCGCAGCGGGTCGCGTCGTTCTGCACCGCCCGGGTCATGGAGGCCGATCTCGACGGCGACACGCCGTACATCGCCAGCGAGTACATCGACGGCCGGCCGCTGCGGGAGATCATCGAGACCGACGGGCCGCTCACCGGCACGGTGCTCGACCGGCTGGCCATCGGCACCGCCACCGCGCTCACCGCGATCCACCACGCCTCGATCGTGCATCGCGACTTCAAGCCCGACAACGTGCTGATCGCCGCCGACGGGCCGCGCGTGGTCGACTTCGGGATCGCCCGCATCATCGACTCCACCGGCACGATCACCAGCCGGGCGATCGGCACCCCCGCCTACATGGCGCCCGAGCAGATCGCCGGCGACGACATCGGGCCCTACACCGACGTGTTCTCGTGGGGCGCCACCATCACCTTCGCGGCCACGGGGACGGTCGCCTTCGAGGGCAAGTCGATCGCGGTCGTGCTCAACCGGATCCTTAACCACGAGGTCGACGTCGGCATGATGCACGAGCCGCTGCGCAGCGTGGTGCGCTCGGCGCTGGCCAAGTCGCCGGCCGAGCGGCCTTCCGCCGACCAGATCCTGCTGCGGCTGCTGGGGCAGTCGTCCACGGTCAACGCCTCCACGGCGGTGCTCACCCGGGGCGTCCAGTTGGCCGGTGACGACACCACGCCGTTCACCAGGGTGTCGGCCGGGTCGATCACCGACCAGCCGGGCCGGCGGGGCTCGTCCGTGGTGCCGCCGTCGCCGTCCCAGACCGGTGGCACGGGCGGGGCGACGGCCGGACAGGGCACCGAGGCGGGTGCCGCGGCCCCGCAGGACCACCGTACGACCGGGCAGCCCGCTACGGGCCACCAGACGGGCGGCCAGCACACCACGGGCCACACGACTGGGCAGCAGGCCGTCGAGCAGCACGTGACCGGTCAGGACGCCGTCACGGCGGCGAGCGGCCCGAGCCATCCCGCCGCGACGGCGCCGCCCGGCGGTGTGCCGTACCAGGCGACCGAGTCCGGCGCGCCCGCGCGGCGCAGGCGGCTGAAGGTGTGGCTGACGCTGCTGACCGCCCTCGTGCTGACCGCCGTCGCGGTGATCACGCTGTTAGTGAACGGCTGGCGTCCCGTGACCCTCGGCGGCATGGTCGGCCCGACCGTCGGCCCGACCGGGCCCGAGCCGAGCTTCGCGACGGTGGTGGACAAGGTCGCCCGCACCGGGAAGATCGTGATCGGCGTCAAGGGCGACCTGCCGGGCGTCGGGCTGCAGAACGGTGACGACTTCCAGGGCTTCGACGTCGAGATCGCCAAACGCATCGCGGAGGGGCTGGGGGCGACGGACGTCTCCTTCGTCAGGGTGGGCCGCGACGACCGGGCCACCTCCCTGGCAGATGGCCAGGTCGACCTGGTCCTGGCCACCTACTCGATCGACAGGAGCGAGACCCAGTTCGCCGGGCCTTACTACCTGGCGCACCAGGACGTCCTGGTGCGGGCGGGCGGCGGCGTGGAGAAGCTCGGCGACCTGAAGGGCAAGAAGATCTGCGCGCCCAACAGCCCGTCGGTCGGCGCGGTCCAGGACCGGGTGAAGGTCGAGCCGTACGCCGCCAGCGACTACGCCGCCTGCATGGACCTGCTCAGGTCCGGCGAGGTGGACGCGGTGCCGGGTGACGATCTCATCCTGGCCGGGTTCGCGGCCAGGGAGAACGCCCGCTACAAGATCCTCGGGGCCAGGCTCACCAACGAGCGCTACGCGGTCGGGATCAAGGACGGCGACGTGAAGACCTGCAAGGCGGTGTCCGGCGTGATCGCCGACCTCTACGCCACGGGGGTCGTCCAGAAGCTGCTGACCAGCCAGTTCGGGAACGTGGACTTCGAGGAGGAGCTGAAGGTGCCCGCGATGGAAAATTGCTGATGACATGCGGGTAACATCCCCAACGTCAATGATTCACGCTGCGAGTTAGGGGAAGGCCATGGCGTCGTCAGCCACTGCGCCCGTCAAGGTGCCCGTCAATGTGACCGTCACCGGAGCCGCCGGCCAGATCGGCTACGCGTTGCTGTTCCGCATCGCGTCGGGGCAGCTCCTCGGCGCCGACACACCGGTCAAGCTCAGGCTGCTGGAGATCCCCGCCGCGGTGAAGGCGGCCGAGGGCACGGCGATGGAGCTGGACGACTGCGCGTTCCCGCTGCTGTCCGGCATCGAGATCACCGACGACCCTGACGTCGCGTTCGCCGGCGCGAACGTCGCGCTGCTGGTCGGCGCGATGCCGCGGAAGGCCGGGATGGAGCGCGGCGACCTGCTCGGCGCCAACGGCGGGATCTTCGGCCCGCAGGGCAAGGCGATCAACGACCACGCCGCCGACGACATCAAGGTCCTGGTCGTGGGCAACCCGGCCAACACCAACGCGCTCATCGCCCAGCGGAACGCGCCCGACGTGCCGGCCGACCGCTTCACCGCGATGACCAGGCTCGACCACAACCGCGCGCTGTCCCAGCTCGCCGCCAAGCTCCAGGTCCCGGTCACCGAGATCAAGAAGATGACGATCTGGGGCAACCACTCCGCCACCCAGTACCCCGACCTGTTCCACGCGGAGGTGGGCGGCAAGGTCGCGGCCGAGCAGGTCGACGCCGAGTGGCTGCGTGAGACCTTCATCCCGACGGTGGCCAAGCGCGGCGCCGCCATCATCGAGGCGCGCGGCGCCTCCTCGGCGGCCTCGGCCGCCAACGCGGCGATCGACCACGTCCACGACTGGGTCAACGGCACCGAGTGGACCTCCGCGGCCGTGGTCTCCGACGGCTCCTACGGCGTGCCCGAGGGCCTCATCTCGTCCTTCCCGGTACGCGCGGCGGACGGCAGGTTCGAGATCATCCAGGGCCTCGAGATCGACGCCTTCTCCCGCGAGCGCATCGACGCCAGCGTGCGCGAGCTGGAGGAGGAGCGCCAGGCGGTCAGCGACCTCGGCCTCATCTGAGCACGCCGCTCCATCTGAGCACGCCGCTCCATCTGAGCACGCCGATTCGCGCCCCCGTCTCTCGTCGAGGCGGGGGCGCGTCCGCGTTCATGGGCCATCTCTGGCCAGTGTTCATGGGGCCACCTCTGGACAGTGCGGCGTCGCCCCTCCTGGGAACCCATGCGGGCAGGACGTCGGTTGCCCGGCGGGCGCGGGCTGGGAGGTCGCGAAGATCACGCCGGCTGCGGCCAGGAGGCTGCCCACCATGATCAGCGCACCGAAGACCAGCTTCGTGACCCTTGGTGAAAAGCTCCTCACATTTCGGTATCACAGCACATATTTCCTCGCCGCAGGGCTCATTTGCCAGAAAGCGCTCCCCAGGCGTCGGAAACGATGTCGTGCAGCGACGCCCGCTCGGCCTTCCATCCCAGGTCACGCTGGATCCTGGCGGACGAGGCCACCAGCACGGCCGGATCGCCGGGACGCCGGTCGCCGACCACGGCCGGGATCTCGTGCCCGGTGACCTCGCGGCAGACCGAGATCACCTCCTGCACGGAGAAGCCGGTGCCGTTGCCCAGGTTGTAGACCTTGTGCTCGCCGGGCGTGGTGGCCTCCAGGGCCAGCAGGTGGGCCCTGGCCAGGTCGGCGACGTGGATGTAGTCGCGGACGCAGGTGCCGTCGGGCGTGGGGTAGTCGGTGCCGAACACGCTCACCGACTCGCGCTCGCCGGTCGCGACCTTGAGCACGTTCGGGATGAGGTGGGTCTCGACGGTGTGCCGCTCGCGGTAGCGGCCGTAGGCGCCGGCCACGTTGAAGTAGCGCAGGCTCACCGCGCCCAGGCCGCGCTGCCCGGCGTACGCGCTGAGCGCGGTGTCCACGGCCAGCTTGGTGGCGCCGTACGGGTTGGTCGGCCGGGTCGGGTCGCCCTCCTCGATCGGGGAGCGCTCGGGCTCGCCGTACGTGGCCGCCGTCGAGGAGAACACGATCCGGTCCACCCCGTGCTCGCGCATCGCGTCGAGCAGCGCCAGCGTGCCGCCCAGGTTGTTGGCCCAGTAGAGGTCCGGCTGCTGCACCGACTCGCCCACCAGCGACTTGGCCGCGAAGTGCAGCACCGCGTGCACGCCGTCGAGCGCCTGCCCCGCCTCGGTGATGCCCGCCCGGACGAACCGGGCGCCCTCCGGCACGGCGTCCTTATGCCCGGTCGACAGGTCGTCGAGTACGGTCACTTCGTGCCCGGCCTCGATGAGCTGCGCCGCGACCACACTGCCGATGTATCCGGCCCCTCCGGTGACCAAGAGCTTCACGTGTACTCCTGTGTAAATATGTTTGATTTTGTACGGCTTGCCGTTCAGCATACGCGGGAAAACCCACGAGTACGCTGCCAACCACCATGTTTGACACCCTCGCGGCGAACATCGCCCTGGTCCTGCTGTTCATTCTGATCGGGGGCTTCTTCGCCGCCGCCGAGATGGCGATGGTCTCCCTGCGGGAGAGCCAGGTCCGCAAGCTCTCGCGGCTCGGCCGGCGCGGCGAGCGCGTGGCCAAGCTGGCCCGCGACCCCAACAGGTTCCTGTCGGCCGTGCAGATCGGCGTGACCGTGGCCACCATGTTGTCGGCCGCCTTCGGCGCCGACCGGCTGGGCGCGCAGTTCGCGCCCGCGCTGGAGGGCTGGGGGGTGCCGAGGGGAGTGGCGCCCGTGCTCGCGCTCGTGCTGGTGACGCTGGCGATCTCGTACGTGTCGCTGGTGCTCGGGGAGTTGGCGCCCAAGCGGCTGGCGCTGCAGCGGGCCGAGGGGCTCTCGCTGTTCGTGGCCCCGTTCCTCGACCGGATCGCCTCCCTGTCACGGCCGATCATCTGGATGCTGTCCAAGTCCTCCGACGGCGTGGTCAGGCTGCTCGGCGGCAACCCGGCGGCCGACCGGGAGGAGGTCACCACCGAGGAGCTTCGCGACATGGTGGTCGGGCACACCGACCTGACCGCCGACGAGCGCAAGCTCATCGGCGAGGTCTTCGCCGCCGGGAAGCGGCAGCTCAGGGAGGTGATGCTGCCGCGTACGGAGGTGGAGTTCATGGAGGCCGACACGCCGCTGGACCAGGCCGCCCGGCTGGCCGCCGCGCTCCCGCACTCCCGCTTCCCTGTCTACCGCGAGTCGTACGACGAGGTGGTGGGCTTCGTGCACGTACGCGACCTGCTGGCGCCTGAGCTGGCCGGGCGTACCGAGCCGATGAGCGCGGTCGTCCCGATCCGGGCCGCCAAGTTCGTGCCCGCCTCCAAACGCCTGCTCAGCACGCTCAACGAGATGCGCGACGAGGGCCAGCACCTGGCCATCGTGGTCGACGAGTACGGCGGCACGGCCGGCATCGTCACCATGGAGGACCTCGTCGAAGAGCTGATCGGCGACATCAGGGACGAGTACGACGTCGAGGAGGACGTCGTCGTCCTGCCCGCGGGCGAGATCGAGATCGACGGCCTGACCAACCTCAACGACTTCGCCACCGAGACCGGCATCCGCCTGCCCGACGGCCCCTACGAGACGCTGGCGGGCTTCGTCATGGCCATGCTGGGGCACGTCCCCGCGGTGGGGGAGCGGGTGGAGTTCTCCGGCTTCGAGCTGACCGTGACCGAGCTGGACGGCCGGCGGATCGCCAGGGTCAGGGTGAAACGCCGTCCGGTCGTCGAGTCGCCCCCCGAGCTGGATTCCTGACACAATTGCCAGCTATGGCCAGACCTCGTGTACTCTCCGGCATCCAGCCCACGGCAGACTCCTTCCACCTGGGCAACTACCTGGGTGCGGTCCGCCAGTGGGTCACGCTGCAGGAGACCCACGACGCGTTCTACTGCGTGGTCGATCTGCACGCGATCACCGTGCCGACCGAGCCCGCCGCGCTGCGCCGCCGCACCCGCGTCGCCGCGGCCCAGCTCTTCGCCGCCGGGCTCGACCCCGAGCGGTCCACCGTCTTCGTGCAGTCGCACGTACGCGAGCACACCGAGCTGGCCTGGATCCTGATCTGCCTCACCGGCATGGGCGAGGCGGCCAGGATGACCCAGTTCAAGGACAAGTCGGCCAAGTTCGGGGAGAGCGCGGCCAGCGTCGGCCTGTTCACCTACCCGATCCTGCAGGCCGCCGACATCCTGATCTACCAGGCCAACCGGGTGCCGGTCGGGGCCGACCAGAAGCAGCACCTCGAGCTCACCCGCGACCTGGGTCAGCGCTTCAACCACCGCTTCGGTGACACGTTCACGCTGCCGGAGCCGTACATCCTCAAGGAGGTCGAGAAGATCACCGACCTCCAGGACCCGACGGCGAAGATGTCGAAGTCGTCCTCCAGCCCGGCGGGCATCCTCGACGTGCTGGAGCAGCCAGGCCCGCTGCGCAAGAAGGTCATGCGGGCGGTCACCGACACCGGCTCCGAGGTGCTCTTCGACGAGGAGAACAAGCCCGGCATCTCCAACCTGCTGCGCATCCAGTCCGCGCTGACCGGGACGTCCATCCCCGAGCTGGTGACCCGCTACGAGGGTCAGGGCTACGGCACGTTCAAGAAAGACGTGGCGGAGGCCGTGGTCGAGGCGTTCTCGCCGATCCGGGAGCGCACGGAGAAGCTGCTGTCCGACGAGGCCGAGCTCGACCGCCTGCTGGCGATCGGCGCCGAGCGCGCGTCGGCGGTGGCCAGGGAGACCATGGCGCGGGTGCGCGACAGGGTCGGCTTCCTGCCCAAGCTCTGACGTCCCGAAGCTCGTGGGCCGGGCACGCCTTTGGGTGTGTCCGGCCCTTCTCGCCTCGGTGGGCGGGCCCGCTCAGCTCCCGCGGCTCACCCGGTGCACGCGCAGGATGGCGCGCAGGGCCGCCAGGCTGGGCCTGGTGAGCCGGGTCTTGTCGTGGACGGCCGTCCAGCCGGAACGGTCTCGTTCGAAGGACCACCCAGGGAACTCGCGGGTGGCCTCCTCCATCAGACGTTCCATGACGAAATCAGCACTGGGCGCTCTGGTCATGAACGCAGAGTGGCATCCAGATGCCTGAGTGTGACGAACTCGGGCGCAGGAACTCCGTGTTCGCCGCGCCCGAACTCTGAGTTCGCCCAGATGGGGCGGCTCCGGTGGGGTGCTCGGACGCGGGGCTCAGATGGGGATGTCGTGCCGTTCGGCGAGATGGCGCACCTCGGGGGCCCAGGACGGCCGTGCCCGCCGCGCCAGCGACCTGACCATCTCCCGCAGCAGCAGCTTGTGGTCCAGCTCCTCCGGGCTCTCCCGCTCGATGCGCAGTAGGTGGAGCAGGCTGGCGGCGTCGTCGCCGAGGTCCTCGCAGGCGCGGGCCACCTGGGCGAGGTGCGTGGTGCGCCGCTCGATGGACGGCGTGCGGCGCAGGTCGATGTCGTCGGCGATGTGCAGCACCGCCTCGGGGTGGCCGGTGTCGTTCTCGATGCTGGCCATGTGGATGGCGACGTTGGTGGGGCCGAAGAAGGCCAGGTCGTAGACGTCCGAGCCGTCCTGGACGCGTTCGGCGAGCCGGGCGGCGGGGCCGCGTACCCGCTCCTTGGCCTGGTCGTCGTCGCCCATGCGGGCCTCGGCGATCGCGGCGAGCAGGTGCAGCGCGCCGAGCGCCTTGATGTGGCGGTCGTCGCCGTCCCTGGTGTGCGGCTCCAGGAACTCGAGGCCGCGCCGCGCGACGTCGTAGGCGATCTGGTGCATGTCGTCGGACAGCATCGACTGCCCCAGGTTCCAGTGCGCCCACGCGATCATCAGCGGGTCGGCCGACTCCTCGGCGAAGCGCATCGCCCGGTCGGCCGCGAGGTGGGCCAGGTCCACCCGCCGCAGGTGCTTCAGCACCCCCCTGGCCAGCAGGTACGCGTCCGTCGCCACGGTGAGGGCGCGCGGCGTGGGCGTCAGCGCCAGGCTCTCGGCGCCGGTGATCAGCGACGGCAGCGCGCTCATGAGGATCGAGTAGCGCCAGGCCGAGGTGAACCAGGCGTTGCGCGCGGCCGTCACCCGTTCGGCGAGCTGGTCGGCGTCGGGCGGCTCGATGTCGGTCACCAGCGAACGGCACGTGAACAGGGCCCGCTCGATGTCGCTGATCTGCGGCCTGCTGGGCTCGTGGGAGTCGCGCGGGGTCTCTCCTAACAGCACCGCGGTACGCACGCCGAGCACTTTGGCGATCTCCCGCAGGAGGGGGAGCGAGGGGGTTCGCTTGCCGTGCTCGATCAGCTCGATGTGCCTGGGGGTGCAGCCGGACTGTGTGGCCAGCGCGGTGGTGCTCATTCCCCGCCGCTCGCGCTGAAGCCTGACCATCTGCCCGGTGCTGATTTCGGCCATGGGCCTGACGCCTCCTGGATCGGTCGCAACACCCCACAGGCTAGGGCTCTCGAAGTCCGCCTGTACTGGTTTCCGCCCTGCTCAGAGAGCACGAGGAGGGGAGCGGCGAGCCGGTGACAGAGCAGGCAATCCGAACGTTGCTCGCATTTCCGGTCAGACCATTGGCGTGAACAGGCTGTCCCCGAGCTCCCGGTGACGCCGCGCCGGTGCGGCGGGCGGTTGCGTCACCGCGGCCGGGCGACGCGTGATCGTCGTCCCGGGCTCAGGGTAGGAGGCCCCCGGGAAGTGGGTGTGATGGCGAGTTTGACGGAACGCGTCGCGTCGGTGAGGGCCTGGGGCCGTGCCGGGCTGGAGCGCTGGCGGGTCCGCAGACCGTCGCTCGACCATCTGCTCAGGGCGGTCCAGCGCTACGAGGTCCAGTCGGGTGACCGGCTGGCGGGTGCGGTGACCTACTTCGCGTTCCTGTCGTTCTTCCCGCTGGTGGCGCTGTCGTACGCGGTGCTCGGGTTCACGGTGGCGACCAGCGAGACCACCCGGCACGCCCTGCAGACGGCCATCGAGGAACGACTGCCGGGCATCGCCGCCCAGCTCCCCCTCGAGAACATCGCCAGGACCAAGGAGACCGCCGGGATCATCGGCCTGCTCGGTCTCCTCTACGCCGGGCTCGGCGCGCTCGACGTCCTGCGCGGGGCGCTGCGCGAGATGTCGATGATCACCACGCCGCCGTTCGGCTTCTTCCTCGGCAAGCTGCGCGACCTGGCCTCGCTGATCCTGCTCGGCGTGACGGCGATCAGCTCCGTGCTGGTCGCCGGGTTCGCCACGACCGCCACGGACAAGGTCATGGACGTCGTGCTCGGCGGCGGGTCCGTACTGGGCAACCTCGGGCTTCGTGCGCTGGGGGTGGCGGCCAGCGTGGGGGCCGACTGGGTGCTGTTCGTGATCCTGCTGGGCTGGGTGGCCGGGCCGATCCGGCCGTTCCGGGTGATCGCCAAGGGGGCGCTGCTGGGCGCGCTCGGGTTCGGGGTGCTCAAGCAGGTGGCGACGCTGCTGCTGGCGACCACGCTGGGCAACCCGCTCTACGGCACGTTCGCGGTGATCGTCGGGCTGCTCGTCTGGATCAACTTCTCGGCCAGGCTCGTGCTCTTCGTGGCCGCCTGGACGGCGACCGCCGGCCTCGGCCCGCCGCCGTCCCCGTCACCGCTCCCGCCGTCAGGTGCTTGAGCGGCGGCGCCTGCGGCGGATGCCGAACCCGAGCCAGAGCAGCCCGAACAGCAGCCCACCGCCGATCACCAGCGAGCCGACCATCCTGGTGTCGTCGGTCTGCTTGGCGGCGGCGGCGCCGAGCAGCGGCGGCTGCGCGGCGGGCGTGACCGAGGCCGCGCCGGACGCGCCCGGCGCGGGCGAGCCCCCAGGACGCTGCTGGGACGCGGCCAGCCCTCCGGCCGGTACCGGGTCCACGAGCTGTCCGACCGGGGTGACCTTGCCCCGTACCGAGAAGCCCCAGTCGAGCAGCGAGGCCACCTCGTCCCAGAAGAAGCCCTCGTGCCGCATGATGCTCACCACGATCGTGTGGCCGCCGCGGGTGGCCGCGCCGACGAAGCTGGCCTGGGCCTTGGACGTCCAGCCGTTCTTGACGCCGACCATGCCCTCGTAGCGCCAGAGCAGCTTGTTGTGGTTGCTGATCTCGTAGTGGCCCTTGGGCGCCGGGAACTTGGCGGTCTTCGTGCTGATGTAGCGCTTGAAGTCGGGGTTGGCCAGGCCGGCGCGGGCGATCAGCGCCAGGTCGTACGCGGAGCTGCTCTGTCCTGGCTCGTCCAGCCCGCTGGGCGTCTTGGCCACGGTGTCGTACGCCTGCAGCCGCTTGGCCTCGGCGTTCATGTCACTCATGGTCTTGGGGACGCCGCCGTTCGTCTCGGCCAGCGCCATGGCGGCGTCGTTGCCCGACGACATCATCAGCGCCTTGAACAGGTCGTCGACCTTGTAAGTCACCTTGGGCGTCAGCCCGACCGCGCTGCCCTCCTGGTTGCAGGCGTTCTGGCTGGGCCGGACCTTGCGCTCCTTGTCGAGCTTCTGGATGAGCGTGAGCGCGGTCAGCGTCTTGAGCGTGCTGGCCGGCAGGTAACGCCCGTGCGCGTCCTTCGCGGCGAGCACCTGACCCGTGTCGGCGTCCGCGATGACGTACGAAGTAGCCTTGCTCTTGGGCGGCTTTTTGACGCCTTCGGGGGCGACCAGGCCGCGGCTGCCCAGCGCCTTGCCGCCGACCGGCGTCGTCGGTTCGGCGTGTGCGGTCGCGCCGGTGAGCGCGACCGAGGCGATGAGTGCCGTGACCGGCACGAGTTTCGTCCACATGGCGATCTCAGCGTAGCTCCGTGTTAATGCCCATGTGGCGACACATCCCCCGAAGATCCACCTTCGATGCTAGAGAGGCACATGTGTCACGAAAGATCGCCGGATTCCTCATCATCTTGGGCGCATTCATGATCTTCGAGTGGGTGAACCTGGGGTTTAACTTGGCCGACGGGCATCCGACCAGCTTCTACGTGGTGCACGGCATCCTGATCGCGGTGAACGTCGTCCTCGCCGTCGTACTGGCGATCATCGGCTGGCGGGGCCTGCGCGAGTCGTCGGTCAAGGGCCGCAAAGGAGACGCCGGGTGAGCGCGTGCAGCTCGTCGGCCTCCTCGCGGGAGTCGCCGATCGAGGTGAAGCCCAGCTTGCCGTGCTCGGGGATGGCGCCGAGCAGGTGGAACACGTTGCCGGTACGCCGCCCCGAGTCGAACCCGATCCCGAGCCGCTCGGCCGTCCGCATCACCTCGCCGGGGGCCCGCCCGCGCAGGCAGGCGGCGGCGCAGTTGTCCGTCGCGGTGTAGTACTTCGGCTGGTCGCCGGACATGAGCAGACCGGTGGCCGGATCGTACGTGGCCCCGGTCGTCAGCATGGCCGCGCCCAACGGGTGTGTGGTGCCGCCGATCCGCAGGTTGATCTCGCACAGCAGGGCCGCGTAACCGGCGTCGGCCTTCAGGGCGAAGAAGTCCATCCCGAAGACGCCGACCACGCCCCGATCCGCGAGCACCTGCGCGATCCGGCCGGCCGAGGCCCCCACCTCGGCCCGGTACTCGGGGGCGGCCGGGAACGTGCAGCCCTGGTAGACGTGCCCGTTGGGACCGCCGAGCACCTGGTCGTGCGTGGCCATGACCTGCGCGTGCCCGCCGGGCGTGATCCGCGCCAGCGCGCTCGGGTGGTAGAGCGGGTGGTGCTCGATGAACTCCTCGACCACGGCGCCCCGCTCCCGGATCTTCGCGGTGAAGCTGCCCCAGGTCTCTCCCGCCGCGGAGAAGCTGGTCAGTGACCTGTCGGTCTTCGTGACGATCGCGTTGCCGAGGCCCGAGTATCCGTCGTTCAGCTTGACGATCACCCGTTCGCCCGGCAGCGCCTCGATGGCCTCCTCGATCTGCAGCGCCGAGTGCACGTCGGCGAAACCGCGCGGCATCGGCACCTCGGCCTCGTGTCCCACCTCGCGGGAGCCGCTCTTGGAGCCGTAATAGGAAAGGGACGTCGCGGGCCCGTAGAGGGGGACGCCGAGCAGCGAGGCGAGTTCCTCCTCCAACTCGCTCAGCACGAACGGCACCAGCCAGGCGTCGCCGTCGATCGCCGAACGTAACCGCTCGACGGCGTCGGGACGGTCGAGCAGGGCCCTGGTCAACGGCTGAGACCAGGGGTCGTCGAGGCTGATCAGCGTCAGACGCTTGGCGGCGTCGTCCGGATCCGGCAGGAACGAGACGTAGTAGTCGACGATGTCGGGGTCGATCGGCGCGGAGGTGAGGTAGACCACCTTGACCCTGGGTTCTCGCAGCGTGAGCAGCAAGAACAGCATGCGTTCCTCGTACGATCTGGCTCCGGTGATCCGGCGGAGCTCATCCTGCGGAAGGGAGAGCGAGGGCACGACCACCAGGGTCCCCTCGCCCGGCTCGAAGATGCTCAACCCAGCATACTTCTCCCCGAACGGGATATTAGTGATCATATAGCGAGTGAAGCACGCATTCTTCTCAAAAGCAGCCATCGCTAGAGTGTGATGACCATGGCGGAAGGTGACAGGATTCGGAATCGCTGACCACGTTTGAACTGGCAGCATCGGGTCACGATCTCCTGATCCCTTCGGACTATTTCCGGGTCACCCGCGCAGGTCCGGAGCACCGAAACCCGAGGTTACGGCCATGCCGTCGGCTATCTTTTTGGTTAGTAGAGGTTCTGCGGGTCAGCGGAGAGATAGAGTCGAGTAACCGTCGGGGCGTCCATGAGGCTTACCGGTCTTGGCGTTCTGCCCGACACTCGGCTCGTCTGCAGTCACACCCTTGCCTGGGCCTGAGTGTGCATTCGTCGAAAGCGCTCACGCGTGCGCATCTGGCCGGGCTCGCCGGGCGGGGTTGGCACGAAGTCGAATGCGTGAGGATGGAAGACATTGGACATGTTGTCGGTCGCGGCACAAGAGCCGTCCCCGAGGGCTGCGGCGGGGCGCGATCTCGTGGGACAGCTCGATGTCTTCCTCGGCAAGACGGAGGAGGAGCTGATCGCCTTCCGTCGTGACCTGCACATGCACCCCGAGGTGGCCTTCAGCGAGCACCGCACCACCGAGAAGATCGCCGAACGCCTGGTCGACGCGGGCCTGACGCCCCACTTTCTGAGCCGGGGCACCGGGCTGTGGGCCGACATCGGGGGTGAGGGCGGCCCGACCGTGGCGTTGCGCGCCGACATCGACGCCCTGCCGATGGAAGACGAGAAGAACGTCCCCTACCGCTCGCGCAACCGCGGGGTCTGCCATGCGTGCGGGCACGACGCGCACACGTCCGTCGTCCTGGGCGTCGGCCTCTTCCTGGCCGAGCAGGCGCGGCTCGGCGCGCTGCCGGGCCGGGTCCGGCTGATCTTCCAGCCGGCCGAGGAGATCGCGGCCGGGGCGCTCGAGGTCATGCGCGACGGCGGGCTGTCCGGCGTCGACCGCATCTTCGCCCTGCACTGCGACCCGCGCATCGAGGTCGGGCACGTCGGGCTCCGCGTGGGCCCGATCACCGGCTCCTGCGACCACCTGCAGATCAACGTGAGCGGGCCCGGCGGCCACACCGCCCGCCCGCACCTCACCGCCGACCTCGTCTTCGCGCTGAGCAAGATCGTTACCGAGGTGCCCGCCGCGCTGTCGCGCCGCGTCGACCCGCGCTCCAGCCTGAGCCTGGTGTGGGGGCAGATCGCCGCGGGCTCGGCCTTCAACGCCATCCCCGGCGAGGGCTTCCTGCAGGGCACCGTGCGCTCGCTCGACGAGGCGGCCTGGCACCAGGCCCCCGATCTCATCAAGGACCTGGTCGAGGCGGTCGCCGCCCCCTACGGGATCATGACCGACCTCGACTACCGCCGCGGCACGCCGCCCACGGTCAACGAGGCGAGCAGCATCGAGATGCTCAACAACGCGATCACCCAGGCGTTCGGCAGCGCCGCCGCGGTCCCCACGCCGCAGAGCCTCGGTGGCGAAGACTTCTCCTGGTACGTCGACTCCGTCCCCGGCGCGCTGGCCCGGCTCGGCACCGGCGTCCCCGGCGAGACGGCGGTCGACATCCACCACCCGGGCTTCGACATCGACGAGCGGGCGATCGCCGTGGGGGTGCGCACGCTGGCCACCACCACGTTCGGCGCGCTGTGGGAGGGCGCCCAGTTGTGAGCGCCGCCGTGCGCCGAGGAGCCCGCCGCCCGCGCGGCGGGCTCCGTCACGCTAGAGCAGCTTGCCGAACACCACGGGCAGCCGCAGGGACGACTGCCCCGGCGACACCGTGATCTTCGTGCCCGGCGGGTAGCGCAGGGTGTAGTCGTAGTCGGTCGAGATGATCACCAGGCCCAGCCGGTGGCCCTTCTTGAACAGGTAGTCGGTCGGCTGGAAGTCCCAGGTGAAGGTGTACTCCTTGCCCGCGCGCAGCGGCTCGGTGCGGTCGGCGCGGTGCCGGTTGCGGACGTCCAGCCACCCCCTGGTGACGATCTTGTAAGGGGTGGTGGCGGTGCCGAGCGTCCTGAGTGTCGTGCAGCCCGTGTCACCCGGGACACCCTGGCCGTAGCAGTAGTTCTGGCCGGTCGAGACCAGGGTGCCGTTCGGGCGCACGTCGGTCCCGTAGTCCACCAGCAGCGCCGTCAGGTACGGCGAGGCACCGTCCTTGATCGACGCCCGCACCGAGACCGTGGGCGTGCCCGAGATCCGTACGTCGGCGGGCAGCGACCCGGTCGTGTACGCCAGCCGGTTCGGATCGGCCCCCGTCGCCTCCACGAGTTGCTCGGCCGTCCTGACCTTCTGGTCCGTGAACGTCTCGGCCGCCGTGCGCGGGCGCGGGAGCAGGCCCAGCGTCGAGCCTGGGCCCGGGTGGAGCGGCACGGTGGCCGTGCGGGGCAGCGGCCACGAGGCGTGCTGCGCCCATTGACCGGCCGCGATCTCCACGTCGGCCTGCGGCTCACGCATGATGCCCGAGTCGATGCCGTACAGCCATTGGTCGAACCAGCCGTGCAACTGGCGCAGCCACTCGGCGGTACGCAGGTTGAAGGGGCTCATGTGGGTGCCCTGGTGCAGCCAGATCTTGCGGGGCACGTTCTGCTTGGCCAGGGCGTACCACCACTGGGCGAACTGCTTGGTCTTGACGTTCCAGTCGTTGAGCCCGTGCACGAGGAAGACGCTGGCCTTGACCTTGCGCACGTCGTTGACGTAGTTGCGGTCGTCCCAGAAGCGGCTGTAGTCGCCGGTGATCCGGTCTTGCGTCTGGGTGATCTCGTCGATCACCGCGCCGCACGCCTCCTGGCCGTTCTGCCTGGTCAGTACGTACTTGGCGAGCACGTCCAGGTCCTCGCCCTGGTAGCCGCCCGGGGCGAGGACACCGCCGTTGGCGCGGTAGTAGTCGTACCAGCTCGAGATCGCGGCGATCGGGACGATCGTCTCCAGGCCCTCCACGCCCGTCGCGGCCACCGCGTTCGGCAGCGTGCCGTTGTACGAGACGCCGATCATGCCGACCTTGCCCGTCGACCAGGTGGCCTCGATCGGGTTGCCCGCGGCGTCGAAGCCCTTGGCGCGGCCGTTCAGCCAGTCGATCGCGGCCTTCGGGCCCGCGGTCTCGTTGCGGTCGCCCGAGGTCGGGCAGCCGGTGGCGCGGGCGCTGCCGACGTTCTCGACCAACGCGATGGCGTAGCCGCGGGGGAGGAAGTAGTTGTCGTAGTAGCTGTCGAACGGCTCGGCGGCCGACCTGGCCGACAGGGCGCTCAGCGCGGGCAGCGGGACGCCGTTCTCGTCCACGTCGACCGGGTGGTTGGCGACGTCGTTGCCGGGGGCGTAGTAGGGGCTCGCCTCCATGATCACCGGGACCTTCAGGCCCTGCTCGGTCTCCTTGGGCCGCAGGATGTCCACGGCCACCCGGTCGTTCGCGCCGTCGCGGTCGCTGTCGGTCCCCTCGACCTCGACGTACACCGTCTGCCTGACGGCGTCGGCCCGGGAGAAGACCGGCTGGGTGGCGTTGTCCTCGATCCTGATGGTGGGGGTGTCCGCCGCGGCGGGCGGGGCGCCGCACAGGCCGGCCACGAGTAACGCGGCCAGCGGCACGGCGAGGGCTCTCCAGGGATGCATGCGGGACTCCGATACGAGATTTCAACCGTCGCTGTGGAATCTCCGCCATGATCGGGCCTCCGGGCAAGAGGTGATCGTGCCCCAAAGTTGGGCAAAAGTTTCGGCGAGGTGTCTGGTGTGCCTGAATCTCGCTTCAGGTCACGGACGCGAGTGATGTCGATAACGGACAGGTTGCGACCCTGTGCGCGAGTTTGGTTGTCCCTGGTCAAGCAACTATCTTCCGTGCAGGTGCCGTACGTTTCTTCGCGCCTGCGATGAGATTCGGCGGCGGGGAAATGGAAGGGAGTCGCGTTGCTCGGCAAGCGATTCAACAGGGTCATGCTCGGCTCCGTGGCCGGCGTCATGCTCATGGCAGCGGCCGCCTGCGGTGGCAACGGTGGGGGCACTACCGCCGATCAGGAGCCGGCGGCCGGCGCGAGCAGCGCGGCACCGGGCAGCGCGCTCAAGGTGGGGCTGGCGTTCGACGTCGGCGGGCGTGGTGACAAGTCCTTCAACGACGCCGCCTACGCGGGCCTGGAGAAGGCCAAGACGGAGCTCGGCGCGGAGATCAAGGAGCTGAGCCCCTCCGCCGACGGCTCCAACCGTGGCGACCTGCTGCGCCAGCTCGCCGATGCGGGCTTCAACCCGATCATCGGTGTCGGCTTCGCCTATGCCGAGGACGTCAAGAAGGCGGCCGAGGAATACCCGGAGATCCAGTTCGCGGTCGTCGACTCCGCCTCCAACGCCCCCAACGTGACCGGCCTGCTCTTCGCCGAGGAGCAGGGCTCGTACCTGGCGGGCGTCGCCGCCGCGACCAAGTCGGAGTCGGGCCACGTCGGCTTCGTCGGCGGCGTCGAGAGCGACCTGATCAAGAAGTTCGAGGCGGGCTTCGTGGCCGGCGTGAAGTCGGTCAAGGCGGACGCCAAGATCGACATCAAGTACCTGTCCCCCGACGGTGACTTCACCGGCTTCAAGGCCCCCGACAAGGGCAAGGTCGCGGCCGAGAAGATGTACCAGGACGGCGCCGACATCGTCTACCACGCCTCCGGCGACTCCGGCCTCGGTGTGTTCCAGGCCGCCGCCGCGGCCCAGAAGAAGGCCATCGGCGTCGACTCCGACCAGCGCCAGACGGTCAAGGAGACCGACCTGCAGTCGGTGATCATGACCTCGATGCTCAAGCGCGTCGACGTCGGTGTCTTCGAGTTCATCAAGGCGTTCCAGGGCGGTGCCAAGGGTGGCGCCAACGTCACGTACGACCTCAAGGTCGACGGCGTCGGCCTGTCCACCACGGGCGGCGAGATCGACGACATCAAGGACAAGCTCGACGCTGCCAGGAAGGACATCGTCGACGGCAAGATCACGGTTCCCGCCAAGCCGTAAGCCGGGGTAGAAGTGACAAACGAGGGCCCGGAGTCCGCGAACTTCGGGCCTTCTGTCTATCCCGCCCCCTGTAGGAGAGGCAGATGAGTGCTGACACCTTGGCCACGGTGAAACCTGCCGTAGAGCTTGAGGGCATCACCAAGCGTTTCCCCGGTGTCGTCGCGAACCACGACATCCGCATCACCGTCCAGCCCGGCACGGTGCACGCCATCGTGGGGGAGAACGGCGCGGGCAAATCCACCCTGATGAAGATCCTTTACGGCATGCAGAAGCCCGACGAGGGGACCATCAAGGTCAACGGCGTTGAGGTCAGCTTCCGCACGCCGAGTGACGCCATCGGAGTCGGGATCGGCATGGTGCACCAGCACTTCATGCTCGCCGACAACTTCACCGTCCTGGAGAACATCGTTCTCGGCGCCGAGCCGAAGAAGGGCGGCAGGCTCGACACCGTCGGAGCCCGCAGGCGCATCACCGAACTGGCCGGCACGCACGGCCTGCGGGTGGATCCCGACAAGCTCGTCGAGGACCTCGGCGTCGGCGACCGCCAGCGCGTCGAGATCCTCAAGGTCCTCTATCGTGGCGCCCGCATCCTCATCCTCGACGAGCCCACCGCTGTCCTGGTGCCGCAGGAGGTCGAGGAGCTCTTCCAGAACCTGCGCGAGCTCAGGGCCGACGGCCTGACCGTCATCTTCATCTCCCACAAGCTCGACGAGGTGCTCGACATCGCCGACGCGATCACCGTGATCCGGCGGGGCACCACGGTCGCCGAGGTGGACCCGTCCGAGGTCACCGCGCGGCAGCTCGCCGAACTGATGGTGGGCAGCGAACTGCCCACCCCCGAGACCCGCGAGTCCACGGTGACCGACACGGTCGCGCTGAGGGCCGCGCACCTCACCATGGAGGCCGACGGCCACCACCCGCTGCCCAAAGGCACCTCGATCACCCAGTACGCCGACAAGCTCCGCGCAGAGGGCAAGCGTCTCCTGCTCGACGACGTGTCCTTCGAGATCCACAAGGGCGAGATCCTCGGCATCGCGGGCGTCGAGGGCAACGGCCAGTCCGAGCTGATCGAGGCCCTCATGGGCATCCGCCCCGCGCACGGCCGGATCGACCTCGACTTCCACGACATCAGCGCCTGGTCCACGCTCAAGCGCCGCGAAGCGGGCATCGGTTACATCCCCGAAGACCGCCACCGCCAGGGACTGCTCCTGGAGGCGTCGCTGTGGGAGAACCGCGTGCTCGGCCACCAGACCAGGAAGCCCGCACGCCGCGGCATCTGGGTCGACCGGCGCGCGTCCAGGGCCGACACCGAGCGCATCGTCAAGGACTACGACGTACGCACGCCGAGCGTCGACACCCTCGCCCTGGCCCTGTCCGGCGGCAACCAGCAGAAGCTGATCGTCGGCCGCGAGATGAGCGGCGATCCGGCGTTCCTCATCGCCGCCCATCCCACGCGCGGCGTGGACGTCGGCGCGCAGGCCGCGATCTGGGACCACCTGCGCGACGCCCGTGCCGCCGGGCTGGCAGTGCTGCTCATCTCCGCCGACCTCGACGAGCTGATCGGCCTGTCCGACTCGATCCGGGTGATCTACCGGGGGCGGCTCGTGGCCGCGCTCGACCCGTCCGACATCACGCCCGAGCGGCTGGGCGGCTACATGACCGGCGCCATCGCCGGCAACGAGGAGACGTGATGCCCGCCGGGCTCAACCGGGCGCTGCTCACCGTCGTCGGCGCCGTCGTCGCCATCATCCTGGCGATCGCGATCTGCAGCGTGGCCATCGTCATCGCGGGCGGGCGCCCACTGGACGCGCTGGCCGCCTTCTTCGACTTCGGGGAGACCGCGCGGGCGCAGGCGAACTCCGTCGCCGCCTTCCTCAACCGCGCGGTGCCGCTGTACATCGCCGGTCTCGCGGTGGCCATCGGCTTCCGCATGAACCTCTTCAACATCGGCGTCGAGGGCCAGTACCGCATCGCCGCCGTCTGCGCGGCGTTCGTGGGCTCCACGTTCACGGCTCCCGCACCGATCCGGATCACGGTGATCATCCTGGTCGCGGCGATCGTCGGTGGCCTGTACGCGCTCATCCCCGCGGTCATGAAGGTGACCAGGGGCGTGAACGAGGTCATCGCCACGATCATGCTCAACTACATCGCGATCAACCTGTCCACCTTCCTCGTCCGCGGTCCCTTCGCCGGCGAGCGCGCGGAGGGCCAGCTCACCACCACGACGCCGCCGCTGCCCGCCTCCGGCATGTTCCCCGACCTGAACTTCCTGTTCGAGGGGTTCGGGCTGCTCCCGCCCACCCGCAACGGCGGCCTGTGGGGCTTCCTCGTCGTGGCCGCGGTGCTCGGCATCGTGATCTGGTTCGTGCTCGAACGCACCCGCTTCGGTTTCAACGTCAAGGCCAGCGGACTCAACAGCCCGGCCGCGCTCGCCTCGGGCGTCAATCCGAAAACCATGGTGATCGCGGCGATGGTGTTGTCCGGTGCCGTCGCCGGGCTCATCGGACTGCCCGAGATCCTCGGCGACAGAGGCGCCTTCAACTCCAACTTCACCGCCGGTCTGGGCTTCCTCGGCATCGCCGTGGCCCTGCTCGGCCGGAACAAGCCCGGCGGCATCGCGATCGCCGCGCTGCTGTTCGCCTTCCTCGACCGGGGCCAGGGCGCGTTGCAGTTCGCCGACGTCCCGGCGTCCGTGATAACGATCATTCAGGGCGCGATCGTGCTGCTGGTGGTCGTCGCCAACGAGATGACCAACCGGTTCGCGCTCAGGCTCGAAGAACGACGGGCCGCCCAGCAGCTCGGCAGGCACACCCCCGTTGAGGTGACAGCATGACCAGGATCGGCAAGTACCACGTGACGCTGATCGGCGTCGCCGCGCTCATCCTGCTGATGTCGCTGGTGCGGATCGTGTCGGGGCAGGAGGACATCACCTCCTCTGGCACGTTCGCCGCCGCGCTGCTGCTGGCCGTGCCGATCGCCCTGGCCGGGCTCGGCGGCCTGTGGGCCGAGCGGGCCGGCGTGGTCAACATCGGCCTCGAAGGCATGATGGTGCTCGGCACCTGGTTCGCCGGTTGGGCCGGATACCAGTGGGGCGCCGTGGCCGCGCTGGTCGCCGGGCTGCTCGGCGGCGCGCTCGGCGGGCTCCTGCACGCGATCGCGACCGTGTCGTTCGGCGTCGACCACATCATCAGCGGCGTCGCCATCAACCTGCTCGGCCCCGGCGTCACCCGCTTCCTGTCGGAGGTCCTCTACCAGGAGGGCACCTCCGCCTCCGACGCAGGCGCGGGCATCACCAGCTCGCCTGCGATCAGTTCACCCGCGCCGTCGATCAGCCTGCCGGTGCTCTCCGACGGACCCGACCTGCTCGGCCGGTTGGAGAACACCCACTGGTTCCTGCTCTCCGACCTGGCCGGCATCCTGCGCGGGCTCACCCACGACGTCAACGTGCTGGTGATCGTGGCCGTGCTGATGCTGCCGCTGACGTTCTTCGTGCTCTGGCACACGGCCTTCGGCCTGCGGCTGCGCTCGGCGGGCGAGAACCCGTGGGCCGCCGAGTCGCTGGGCGTCAACGTCTACCTGATCAAGTACGCGGCCGTCGTCATCTCGGGGGCCTTCGCCGGGCTCGGCGGCGTGTTCCTGGTCTTCGTCTCCACCAAGTACGTCGAGGGCCAGACGCAGGGGCGCGGCTTCATCGGCCTGGCTGCCATGATCTTCGGCAACTGGCGGCCCGGCGGCCTCACGGCCGGGGCCTCTCTGTTCGGCTACGCCAACGGCCTGCAACTGCGCAGCACCGGCGCGGTCACCACGTTCTTCCTGTTCGGCGCGGTGCTGCTGCTGGCGTACCTCGTCCTGCAGGTCCGCCGCCTGATCTCCGCCGACCGGCCCGCCGAGCTGGCGGCCACGAGCGCCAGGCAGTACACCCTGATGGCCCTGGCCGCTTTGGGCGCGGTCATCCTCTTCTGGCTCTGGCTGACCGTCGGCCAGTTGCCGGACGAGTTCGTCTACATCACGCCACACGTGCTCACGCTGCTCGTGCTCCTGGTCGCCTCGCAGCGCCTGCGGATGCCCAAGGCCGACGGCGTGCGTTATCGGCGGGGGGAGCAACATTGAACCGGGGGGAACAACAGTGAGCATCGATTGGGACGGCCTGCGTGACGAGGCCGCGGAGGCCATGCGGCACGCGTACGCGCCGTACTCGAAGTTTCCGGTGGGGGCGGCGGCGCTCGTCGACGACGGGCGGATCGTCACCGGCTGCAACGTCGAGAACGCCTCCTACGGCCTCGGCCTGTGCGCCGAGTGCGGTCTGGTCTCGGCGTTGCAGCGCTCGGGCGGCGGCCGGCTGGTGGCCTTCACCTGCGTGGACGGCCACGGCGAGCTGCTGATGCCGTGCGGGCGCTGCCGCCAGCTCCTGTACGAGTTCGGCGGCGAGGACCTGCTGGTCGAGACCGAGGCCGGGCCGAAGCGCATGGCCGACGTCCTGCCGTACGCGTTCGGGCCCCAGGACCTCAGCAGGAGCGCGTGATGGACGCCATCGAGGTCATCCGCGCCAAGCGGGACCGGGGCGAGCTGAGCACGGCGCAGATCGACTGGGTGATCGACGCGTACACGGGCGGCGCGGTGGCCGACGAGCAGATGTCGGCCCTGGCCATGGCGATCCTGCTGAACGGCATGAACCGGCGCGAGATCGCCGACTGGACCCAGGCCATGATCCGCTCCGGCGAGCGCATGGACTGGTCGCTGCTCGACCGGCCCACGGCCGACAAGCACTCGACGGGCGGGGTCGGCGACAAGATCACCCTGCCGCTGGCGCCGGTGGTGGCCGCGTGCGGGGCGTACGTGCCGCAGTTGTCCGGGCGCGGGCTCGGCCACACGGGCGGCACGCTCGACAAGCTGGAGTCGATCCCCGGCTGGCGGGCCTCGCTGTCGAACGACGAGATGCTGGGCGTCCTGCGGGCGGCCGGCGCGGTCGTGTGCGCGGCCGGTTCGGGGCTGGCCCCTGCCGACAAGAAGCTGTACGCCCTGCGCGACGTCACCGGCACCGTCGAGTCGATCCCGCTGATCGCCTCGTCGATCATGTCGAAGAAGATCGCCGAGGGCACGGGCTCCCTCGTCCTCGACGTGAAGGTGGGCTCCGGGGCGTTCATGAAGACCGTCCCGGCGGCCAGGGAGCTGGCCGAGACCATGGTCGCGCTCGGCACCGACGCGGGCGTGCGGACGGTCGCGCTGCTGACGGCCATGGACCGGCCGCTCGGGCGGGCCGTGGGCAACGCGCTGGAGGTCGAGGAGTCGGTCGAGGTGCTGTCCGGGGGCGGCCCGGCCGACGTGGTGGAGCTCACCGTACGGCTGGCGCGGGAGATGCTGGCCGCCGCCGGGGTCTCGCCGGGCAAGGACCCGGCCAAGGCGCTGGAGGACGGCTCCGCCATGGACGCGTGGCGCCGGATGATCTCGGCGCAGGGCGGCGACCCGGACGCCGTGCTGCCGAGGGCGGCCGAGACGTTGACCGTGCAGGCGCCTTCGTCCGGGGTGCTGGCCCGGCTCGACGCCTACGCGGTGGGCCTGGCGGCCTGGCGGCTGGGGGCCGGGCGGGCGCGCAAGGAGGACCCGGTGTCGTTCGGGGCGGGGATCGTGCTGCACGCCAAGCCGGGGGACCTGGTGCGGGACGGGCAGCCGTTGATGACGCTGCACGCGGACGAGACGTCGCGCTTCGACCGGGCGCTGGAGGCGCTGGAGGGCGCGTACGCGGTGGGGCCGGCGGCGGAGGAGCACCTGCCCCTGGTCATCGACCGCGTCACCGCTCCCTGACTCCGGCCCCCTTCTCCGTCAGGGGGCCAGGGCCGGGGTGTCGGTGAAGATCTGGGAGAGGACGGCGCGCTGCGTGGGCAGCGCCTCGGCGTGGCGGGTGCGGCCCTCGTCGGTGATGCACACGACGACGCCGCGCCGGTCGTCGTCGCAGACGACGCGCGACACCAGCGACGCCTTCTCCAGCCGCGCCACCACCCGCGACAGTGCGCTCTGGCTCAGGTGCACCTCGTCGCACAGCTCCTGGATGCGCAGCTTCCTGTCGTGATGGACGATCCGGTCGAGCACCTCGAACTCGCTGGGCCCCAGGCCGTGCCGGTCGCCCAGCTCACGCTCAAGGGCGCACATCGCCTTGGCGTGTTTGCCCAGGACGTAGTGCCAGGTGTCCACCACGAACCGCTCGTCCATGACGCGGAGGTTACCACTTCGCTAAAACTCATGCAATGGCATTAAATGCATTTGCATTAGATGCGCCTGCATGTATTGTTCTGCTCCATGTCCTCTACCTCATCCCGTTGGGGCGCGCTCACCGTGCTCTGCGCTGTGATCTTCCTTGACGCCCTGGACGTCTCGATGGTGGGCGTCGCCCTGCCCGCCATCCAGCACGACCTGGGCTTGAGTACGTCTTCCCTGCAGTGGGTGGTCAGTGGCTACGTGCTGGGCTACGGCGGTCTTCTGTTGCTCGGGGGCAGGACCGCCGACCTGCTCGGGCGGCGCAGGGTGTTCCTGGTCGCCTTGGGCGTGTTCGCCGTGGCCTCGTTGCTCGGTGGCGTCGTCGACGACGGCGGGCTGCTGATCGCGGCCAGGTTCGTGAAGGGGGTGGCCGCCGCCTTCACCGCGCCCGCCGCCTTGTCGATCATCACCACCACGTTTCCCGAAGGGCCTGAGCGCAACCGGGCGTTGAGCATCTTCACCGCCTGCGGAGCCAGCGGCTACTCACTCGGCCTCGTGCTGTCCGGCCTGCTGACGGAGATCGGCTGGCGCTGGACGTTGCTGATGCCGGTGCCTGTCGCGATCATCGCGCTGGTCGCCGCGTTGAAGGTGTTGCCGAAGGGCCGGGAGGAGCGGGCCGAGGGCGGTCACGACCTGATCGGCGCCGTGACGATCAGCGCGTCGATGTTGCTGCTGGTGTTCACGGTCGTGCAGGCGCCCGAGGTCGGGTGGGCCTCGGTGCAGACGATCGGCTCGCTCGTGGGCGTGGCCGTGCTGCTCGGCGTGTTCGTCTTCGCCGAGCTGCGGATGCGCCACCCGCTGGTGCGGCTGGGCATCCTGCGCTCCGGTCACATCGTGCGGGCCAACCTGGGGCTGCTCATCCTCATGGGCTCGTACGTGGCGTTCCAGTTCGTGGCCATGCAGTACTTCCAGAACCTGCTGGGCTGGTCGGCCCTCGGCACCGCTATGGCGTTCCTGCCCGCGGGCCTGCTCGTGGCGCTCACGTCGACCAAGATGGGCGACTTCGCCGACCGGTTCGGCACCGGCAAGCTGATCGTCATCGGCGCCGCCGCGCTGGCCGGCGGGTACGCGATCTTCCTGGGCATCGACCGCACCCCCAGCCTGGGCGGCATGGTGATCCCCGGCATGGTCCTGCTGGGCATCGCGTTCGCGCTGTCGTTCCCCTCGCTGAACATCCAGGCCACCAGCGGCGTGCACGACGACGAGCAGGGGCTGGCCTCCGGCCTGCTCAACACCTCCGGACAGGTGGGCGGCGCGATCGTGCTGGCCGCGGTGACCGCCGTGCTCACCTCGGGCGGCGGTGAGACGCTCTCCATCGGCTCGCTGCGCGCGGCCATCGTGGTCTCGCTGGTGCTGGCCCTGGCTGGGCTGGCGATCTCGGCGACCGGCCTGCGCTCGCGCAAGGCGGCGGCCGTGGAGCAGGACGACGTGAAGGCGTACGAGACCGTCTGACCTCGGGCATGCCGTAGGGGCCCTCCGGTGCTTCCCGTGGGGTCGCCGAAACCGGTGCACGGATCCGCATGACACCGCTTGCGGGTCCGTACGCTGGGGCATCTACCGGGCATGCGCACGTCATCCCCATCCTGCGGCCGGCCGTCGCGTGCCCGGGTGGCCGTAACGCTCGCCTGCCTCGCCGTGGTCACCGCGTGTGGCCCCGCCCCGCAGGCCACCCTGCCCCAGAGCCCGCCCGCCGCCCAGTCGGGCACCCAGTCCGGCAGCCCGTCAGGGGAGCTGGGCACGCCCGGCGCCCCGACCAACACCGCCGAGGTCGACGTCGAGCGCGGCGGCATGGAGCCCGCGATCGTCACGAACGTGCGGTACGCCGCCCACGACACCTACGACCGCCTCGTGGTCGACCTCAAGGGCGGCGTCCCCGGCTACAACGTGCAGTGGGTGGACCAGTTCGTCCAGGACGGTTCCGGCCGGACCATGAACGTGCGCGGGGGTGCCTACCTCCAGCTCACGCTCTTCCCCGCGCACGCCCACGACGAGGAGGGCGTGTCCACCTGGGACGGCGGCCCCGTCTACCAGGCCGACCTGAACAACCTCACCGACGTCGTCAGGACCGGCGACTTCGAGGGCCGCGTCGGCATCGGGCTGGTGCTGTCCCGGCGGGCCGCGTTCCAGCTCACCGAGCAGGACTCGCCGCACCGGCTGATCCTGGACGTGGCACACTGACGTGGTGGTGAGAAAGATCGAGGGGGCGACCCGTGTCCCCGTACCCGGTGGCAAACTGATCGACGAGCATGTGGGCCGCGTCAACAGCGGCGACGAGGCGATCTCCATCGCCCACATGACCGCTCCGCCCGGTTGGGAGGAGCCGCCCCAGACGCCGTCGTTCACCGAGTACACCGTGGTCCTGCGCGGCACGGTGCTCGTGGAGCACGATGGGGGCACGACGCGGGTGGAGGCCGGGCAGTCGCTGGTGACCTCGCCGGGGGAGAGGGTGCGCTACAGCACCGGGCCGGAGGGCGCCGAATACGTCGCGGTGTGCCTGCCGGCCTTCTCCCCGGAGAGCGCGGGGCGCGACTGAAAACCGGTCGCCGGGTGCTCATATCATGGCCAGATGAGTCCCTTGCTTGACGACATCCGGCGGGTTCCCAAGGTGCTGCTGCACGATCACCTCGACGGCGGGCTCCGCGCCGAGACGATCGTCGAGCTGGCCAGGGAGAGCGACTACGGCCGGCTGCCCACCGGTGACCCCGACAACCTGCGCGAGTGGTTCGAGGAGGCATCCGACTCCGGCTCGCTCGAACGTTACCTGGAGACCTTCGACCACACGGTCGCCGTCATGCAGACGCGCGAGTCCCTCGTCCGCGTGGCGGCCGAGTGCGCCCAGGACCTGGCCGACGACGGCGTGGTCTACGCCGAGGTACGCTTCGCGCCCGAGCAGCACACCACCAGAGGGCTCAGCCTCGACCAGGTCGTGGAGGCGGTGCTCGACGGGTTCGCGCAGGGCTCACGCGGCCCTGGGGGGCAGCCGCGCATCCGGGTGGGCACGCTGCTGACCGCCATGCGGCACCAGGCGCGCTCCCGGGAGATCGCCGAGCTGGCGGTGCGCTACCGCGACGGCGGCGTGGTGGGGTTCGACATCGCGGGGGCCGAGGCTGGCTACCCGCCCACCAGGCACCTCGACGCCTTCGAATACCTCCAGCGGGAAAACGCCCATTTCACCATCCACGCGGGCGAGGCGTTCGGGCTGCCGTCGATCTGGCAGGCCATCCAGTGGTGCGGCGCCGACCGGCTGGGCCACGGCGTACGCATCATCGACGACATCTCCGTGGCCGGCGACGGGTCGGCCAAGCTGGGGCGGCTGGCGGCGTACGTGCGTGACAAGCGCATCCCGCTGGAGATGTGCCCCACCTCCAACCTGCAGACCGGCGCGGCCACCTCGATCGCCGAGCACCCGATCGGGCTGCTGCGGCGGCTGCACTTCCGCGTCACCGTCAACACCGACAACCGGCTGATGAGCTCGACCACCCTGGCCCTGGAGTTCCACAAGCTGGTCCAGGCGTTCGGCTACGGGTGGGACGACCTGCAGTGGTTCACGGTCAACGCGATGAAGTCGGCCTTCATCCCGTTCGACGAGCGGCTGGCGCTGATCAACGGCGTGATCAAGCCGGGGTTCGCGCAGATCAAGTGGCAGTCGTGAAGCAGGTCTACCGGTCCAGGACCGCTTTCGTGCTGGCCTGGGTGTGGCTGGCCTTCGTCGCGATCAACGTCTTCGACCTGATCGTCCGCTACACCGGCAAGCCCTCGCTGGTCGCGCTGGCCGTGCTCGGGGCGCTGACGGCGCTCGTCTACGCGGTCGCGCTGCGCCCCGCCACCGTCCTGACGGAGGCGGGGCTCGCGGGGCGCAACCCGTTCCGCACCACGTTCCTGCCGTGGGCCTCGATCGACGACGTCACGGTGTCCCACGCGATCACCGTGCGCTACGGCGACGAGCAGGTGCTGCGGCTGTGGACGCCGATGAGCACCGCCCGCGAGCGGGCCAAGGCGCAGCGGCGGGCGACCGCTCCGGCGCAGCGGGGGCGGCTCAAGACCGAGCCGACGTTGTCGAAGGGCGAGCAGGCGGCGCTGGAGGCGTTCGCGGGCAAGACGCACGCCGACTGGGTGGGTGACCAGATCCGCGACCGGGCCGAGTCGGCCCGGCGCCGCGGGGAGGAGGCGGCGCCGGCCCGGGTGACGTGGTCCTACGACTCGATCGTGCTGGTGGTCGTCGCGGCGGCGCTGGTGGTGGCGGCCCTGGTCGTCGCGTAGGCCCTGGCTCTCATGACCTGGGCCGGTTGAGGAAGCGCGACATGCCCTCCTGGGCGAGGCCCGACGCCTCCACCTGCTTGGCCGCCTCCGTCTCCGCAGCGAAGGCGCGCTCGACCTCCGCCAGCGGCGGGCGCAGCAGCGCGAGGTGCACGGCCGTGGCCGTGCCGGGGGCGCTCCAGCGGTGTACGCGGGCGATCGCCGCCGCCACCAGCGCCTCCTGGGCCACGATCTCGTCCAGCAGCCCCAGGGCCAGGGCGTCGGCGGCGCTCATCCGGGTCGAGTCGAGCACCAGCCGCAGCGCCCGGCCGCCCACCAGGCGGGGCAGCAGATAGCCGGCGGCGTTGGAGATCGACAGGCCGAGGTGGTTCTCCGGCAGGAAATACTCGGCCGCGGGGGTGCCGATGCGGGCGTCGAAGCAGAGCGTCCACTCGGCGGCGCCGCCCACGGCCAGCCCGTTGATCGCCCCCACCACCGGCACCCGCGTCTCCAGCACGGCCCTGGTCATGTCGTGGAACAGCTCGACCTCGTCCACCAGCGACCGGCCCACCGCCTGATTGATGTCCTCGCCGGAGGAGAAGGCCCGGCCGGTGCCGGTGACCACGATGCCCCTGGAGTTGCGGCCGTGCTCGCGGACGGCTGCCGCCAGGTCCGTACGCATGGCGGCGGTGAGGGCGTTGAGCTTGTCGGGGCGGTCGAGGGTGATCAGGGCCACCTCGTCGCGTACCGTAACGTCGATCATCTCTGCTCCTTGTCGACCTGGATGGCTGGGGCGGCGCGCTGGTCGCGCCCGGGGTGGAGGAGGTGGCGCTTCTCGATGCGGGCCGACGGGGTCAGCGTGAACTCCTCGACGAACTCCACGTACGCCGGGATCTTGAAGCGGGCCAGGCGTCGCCCGGCGTGCTCGATCACGCTCATGGCCGTGTCGCGGGTGGCGGCGTGGCCGGGGCGGAGCTGCAGGAACGCCTTCGGCAGCTCACCCCACAGCTCGTCGGGGATGGGCACGAGCGCCGCCGACATGACCGCGGGATGCCCGACAAGCACGCTCTCCACCTCGGCGCAGGAGATGTTCTCGCCGCCCCTGCGCACCATGTCCTTGATCCGCCCGGCGTGCCGGATGTGGCCCCGGTCGTCGCGCAGGCCCAGGTCGCCGGTGTGGTACCAGCCGCCCCTGAAGGCGTGGGCGGTGGCCTCCGGGTGGTTCCAGTAGCCCGTCATCATGGGCGCGCCCCTGACCAGGATCTCCCCGGTCTCGGCGTCGAGCTCGACCTCCTTGCCCGGCGGGGCCAGGCCCATGGCGCCGGTGCCGACCGTCTCCACGGCGTCGATCGGCATGAGCAGGTCGGGGCCGCTCTCGGTGGAGCCGTACAGCTCCCGCCACGGGGCGCCCCAGCGTTCCTCGAACGTACGGTGCAGGTCGGGCTGGATGCCCGAGCAGAGCACCAGGCGCATGCGGTGGTCGCGGTCGTGGGGGTGCGGCGGCTGCTTGTGCAGCAGGAGCGGCATCGTGCCCAGCACGTACGTGAGCGTCGCGCCGTGCTCCCTGGCCGACGCCCAGAAGCCGGAGGCGGAGAAGCGGGGGAGCACCACGAGCGGGACGCCGCCGATGAGACTCAGGAGGGTGACCCACTGGGGGTCCATGTAGGAGTACGCCTGGGCGATCATCAGGACGTCGTCGTCACGGAGGCCGATCTGGTCGGCGACGACCTGGGCGGACCTGAGCCAGTAGTCGTGGGTGAGCATGCACGCCTTGGGGAAGCCCGTGGTCCCCGACGTGTACTGGAAGTTCGCCACGTCCTGCGGCCTGGCCGGCGGGGCGGGGCGCGGCACGCCGTCGGCCAGCGCGTCGCGCAGGTGCACCACACCCGGGACCTGGGCGGCGTGCCCGGCCGTGGTGACGGTGGCCACGGCGCCCGAGTCGCGCAGGACGTGCTCCAGGTCGGCGGCCCGGTAGCGGACGTTCACCGGCACGGTGACCGCTCCGGCCTTGAGCACCCCCAGCCAGCTCAGCGGCCAGCCGGGCTCGTTGTCCAGCATGACCGCCACCCGGTCGCCGGGGCGCACTCCGTGGCCGATCAGGGCCCCGGCCAGCCGGTCGGAGCGTTCGTCGGCCTCGGCGAAGGTGAGGGAGACGGGGGAGGCGGAGCCGGAGTGGCCGGGGAAGCAGAGGAACTCGCGCTCACCGTACGTGCGGGCGGCGTGCCTCATCAGGTCGGGGATCGTATCGCTCATGCGGCGGCTCCCACGGGAAGTCGGGCAGCAGGGAGAGGTCGGCGGTGACGACGGCCTGGGCCGGGGCGCGTACGGCGGCCAGGCCGATCGCCACGAACTCGGCGCACACCTGCTCCAGCGTGGAGTCCCCGTCGGGGCGGTACCACTCGCTGGTGCCGGTGCACATGGACATCAGGGCGAGCCGGGTGAGCTTCTGGTCGGCGACGCGGAACGTGCCCTCGGCGACGCCGTCGGCCAGCGCCTGCTTCCAGTGGGCCTCGTACGCGTCGCGCAGCGCGATGATCTCGTCGTGGGCGGCGGAGCCGGGGGTCAGCGAGCGCAGTTCGCCGTCCATGACGCGGGTGGTCATGGGGCTGAGCGCGTGGACGGCGGTCAGCGAGCTGATCAGCAGGGCGAGTCGGTCGGCGGGACGTGCGCAGGGGGCCAGCAGGCGGCGCGTGGCCTCGATCAGCCCCTGCTGGGCCACCCGCATGAGGTCGGCCAGCAGGGCCTCCTTGCTGGCGACGTGGTGGTAGATCCCGGCGTTGGTCATGCCGACCGCCCTGCCGAGGTCTCTGATGCTCGTGGCGGCGTAGCCCTGCCGGGCGAACAGCAGCACCGCCGCCGTCCTGATGCGCTCGCCGGTGTCGGACAGTTGGGGAATCATGGCTCCTACCGAACGTTCGGTCGCCCGCTTTGAGACGAAAAATACCCCAAGGTATGAGAAATCGCCATAGGTTGACCCTGACACGGTGTCAGGCCCTAGACCTGGAGAGACCATGTTCAGCATTGGAGAGTTCGCCAGGCTGGGGCTGGTGTCCGTACGCATGCTCCGCCACTACGACGCCATCGGCCTGCTGCGCCCGGCACACGTCGACCCGGTCACCGGCTACCGCTCCTACCAGGCCGAGCAGCTCGCCAGGCTCAACCGCATCGTCGCGATCAAGGACCTCGGCTTCACGCTGGAGCAGGTCAGGGCCATCCTCGACGAGAAGGTGAGCACGGAGGAGCTGCACGGCATGGTCCGCCTGCGCCGTGCCCAGCTCGAAGAGCGGATCAACGCCGACCTGGACAGGCTGCGCAGCGTCGAGGCGCGGCTGCGCACGATCGAGACCGAGGGGCGCATGCGCACGGCGGAGGTCGTGCTGAAGAGGGTGAACCCCGTCCGCGTCGCGCGACTCTCCGCCAGGGCGGCCAGCTACGACGGCGCGGACATCGGGCCGGTCATCGGCCCGCTGTTCGGGGAGCTGTGCCGGCGGGTGGAGGACGCCTGCCTGCGCATCACCGGCCCCGGCATCGCCCACTACCGGGAGGAGGACGACGGCTCCGTCATGGTGCACGCCTGCCTGCCGGTGAACGTGGCCCCCGGGCAGGTCGGCCGGCACGACTTCGAGGTGACCGGCCTGCCCGGCATCGAGACGGCCGCCACGATCATCCACCACGGGCCGATGGAGGCGGTCGGGCCGACGTTCCAGGCGCTGGCCCACTGGATCGAGGAGACCGGCCACCGCTCCCGCGACCTGGCCAGAGAGGTCTCCCTGCACTGCCCGGACGACCGGGACGCGTGGGTCACCGAGTTGCAGATCGAAGTGAGCTGACATGGATCTCGAAGCGCACCGCGCCGCGCTGACCGGCTACTGCTACCGCATGCTCGGCTCCGGGTTCGAGGCCGAGGACGCGGTGCAGGAGGCGTTCGTCAGGGCCTGGCGGACGTACGACCCCGGGCGGGGGCCGCTGCGCGCGTGGCTGTTCCACCTGGCCACGAACGTCTGCCTGGACATGCTGCGGGGCCCGCAGCGCCGCGCCCGCGCCATGGACCTCGGGCCCGCCGCCGTTCCAGGAGCCGAACTGGGCGAGCCGCTGCCGCCCGGCCGCTGGGTCCAGCCGGTCCCCGACGCACTCGTGCTCGACCCCGCCGACCTGGCGGTGGCGCGGGAGTCCGTGCGGCTGGCGTTCGTGGCCGCGCTGCAACACCTGCCACCCCGGCAGCGGGCCGTGCTCATCCTGCGCGACGTGCTCGGGTGGAGCGCCGCCGAGACGGCTGCCCTGCTGGCCAGCACGGTCACCTCGGTCAACAGCGTCCTGCAGCGGGCCAGGGCCCGGCTCCCCGCCGCCGCCCCCGTCGACGAGGAGGTGGACGGAGAGCTGCTGGCCCGGTACGTGTCGGCCTTCGAGCGCTACGACGTGGCCGCGCTGGTGTCGCTGTTGCACGAGGACGCCACGTCGTCCATGCCGCCGTTCACATGGTGGCTGCGGGGGCGCGAGGCCGTCCGGGCGGTGCTGCTCGCCTCCGACGCGCCGTGCGCCGGATCCCGGCTGCTGCCGACGCGGGCCAACGGCTGCCCGGCGTTCGGCCAGTACCTGCGAGGGGAGCCGTTCGCCCTGGTCGTGCTGGAGGTGGCCGGGGGAGTGATCACGGGGGAGACGACGTACCTGGATCCCGGGTTGTTCCCGTTCTTCGGGCTGCCGATGAGTTTCGAGCCCGCGCTCCGTACTGGGAGGTGAAGGAGGAAACATGCCACAGATCATCGAGTTCCCCGAGCGTCATTACGTCGGGGCGCGCGCCACCATCACCATGACCACGTTCGGCCTGATCGCCGACCGCATCGGCGAGATCGTCGGCCGGCTGGCCGGGCTCGGGGTCCCTATCGCGGGGGCGCCGTTCCTGAGGTACGAGAGCATCGACATGCCGGGCGACCGGCTCGTGGTGCAGGCGGGGGTGCCGGTGGCGACGCCGGTGGCGGGCGAGGGCGACCTGTTCGCCGCGGTGCTGCCCGCCGGACGCTACGCCACCCTCTCCCACCACGGCCACCCCGACCAGCTCGCCGGCGCCATCGAGTCCCTGCTGAAGTGGGCCGGCGAGCAGGAGCTGAAGTGGGACATGACCGAGCACGACGGCACCGAGCACTGGGGGTGCCGCCTGGAGCTGTACAACACCGATCCGCGGGTCGAGCCCGACCCGCACAACTGGGACACCGACCTGCAGTTCAGACTCGCCTGACCGGCGGCCGGCGGGTGCGG